>DATIGQ010000155.1 GCA_035454605.1 Terriglobales bacterium | reverse complement strand
CAGCACGGGCGTGGGGTTGGAGTTCGAAAAACTCACTTCGGAGGCCGCCGTCGAGATCGGCGTCATCATCGGGCGGTACTACACGCAGCCGGGCAGCCCGTCCTAACCTAGAAACTCCACCTTCGCCTCGTGCGGGATGATGCCCGCGCGGTGACCCATGTCCAGCAGGCGGCGCACGGCTTCCCGGCCTTCCTCGCCGTAATCCAGCGTGCGCTCGTTCACGTACATGCCCACGAACTTGTTGGCCGAATCCGGGTCCAGTTCGCGGGCGAACTGCATGGCGTATTCCAGCGCCTGCTCACGATGGTCGAGCGCGTACTGAATGCTGCCCTTGATGGCCGCCGAGACTATACGGATGGTCTCCACGCCCAGCGAGCGCCGGATGGCGTTGCCGCCCAGCGGCAGCGGCAAGCCGGTGGTCTCGAGCCACCATTTTCCCAGGTCCACGATGCGATGCAGCCCGGCCTTGGCGTAAGTGAGCTGCCCTTCGTGGATGATCAGCCCCGCCTGGTAGCGTCCTTCCATTACCTGCGGAATGATCTGGTCAAAAGGAACCACCGCCGTGTGAGCTTCGGGCAGGAACAGCTTCAGCGCCAGATACGCCGTGGTCAGCGTGCCGGGAATAGCGATGGTGTGCCCCGCCAACTCCTCCTGGGTCAGCGAACGTGGCGACACCACCATCGGCCCGTAGCCATCGCCCACGCTCCCGCCCGTGGGCAGCAGGGCGTACTTCTCCTGCACGTAAGGATAGGCATGGAACGAAATGGCGGTGACGTCGTAGAAGCCTTCCAGCGCCTTGCGGTTCAGCGTCTCGATGTCGCAGAGCGTGTGTTGGAATCTCAACCCGGGAGTCTCGAGCTTGTTGGTGGCCAGCGCGTAGAACATGAAGGCGTCGTCGGAGTCCGGGCTGTGGGCCACGGTGATCTCGCGTACTCCGGCGGGCTTGGCCCGGCTGGTTCTTGAGGCGTGCGAGGTCATGCGGGGACGGAACTAGGCCTTGCTGCCACTACGAAAACGCTGCCAGCGGTCGGCCGCGCCCGCCGCCAGCATGATCTTGATGACTTCCGCGAATACGAAGGGCAGCGCGCCGAACTGCGCCGCCAGCCGGGCTGAGCCGGTCAGCAGGAACAGCCACGCCACACCGCCGGCGAACAGGACGACCTCCGCCGCGATGCCCGCACCCAACAGCCGGGTGAAACCGCGTTCCCGCCCCATGCCCGCGACGTACGCGACCGCCGGATAGGCCAGCAGGTAGCCGCCCGTCGGGCCGAGAATCTGTGCAACTCCGCCCGCTCCCGCCGGATTGAACACCGGCAGGCCCAGGGCTCCCTCCGCCAGGTAGAGCGCCAGCGCCGCTGCGCCGCGCCGGCTGCCCAGCGTCATGCCGACCGCCAGCACGCCGAAGTTCTGCAAGGTGAGCGGCACCGGAGTGAAAGGCAGCGGCAGCGTGACCCGCGCGCACAAGGCCACAAACAGGGAAGCGCTCACAACGACCAGCGTCTGGTACAGGAATTCAGTGGAGCGGCTGGCGGGAAGGGCAGGGAAGATTGCGACTTGGCCGCGTTTTCGGTCGCGCATCCTGGTCAAACCTCAGGGCTGAAACCCCAGCCTATGTCCGCGTGACTTCCTGTTCGGCCTGGATCTCCGCTAACGCCCGGCGCAGTGTCTCGTCGGAAGCCTTCAATTCCCGGCGCACCCGCGCCCAGGCCAGCACGGCCGACCCCAACAGGGCCACCAGCGAAAGCACCAATACGGCGTAGAGGAAGGTCATGAACACGGAGTTCTAGGATACCAGAGGAATCGAATATCGGGTCATCCGGTCACCTCCCATCGGGACATTGCCGGAGGTGGTCATCTGGTCATGTAGTCATCTGCCCATATGGGCTAACCGGTTTCTCGGTTGCGATGATTCCCAAATCACCAAATCACCAAATCACCAAATCACCAAATCACTCAATCCCTCTTGGCCATCTCGCTTTCAATCTCCTCCACTGTCCTCGGCAGTCCCTCGGTCAGGCGTACCAGCTTGCCGTCCGGGTCCACGTAGTACATGTCCTCGATGCGCACGCCCAGCTTTTCTTCCGGGATGTAGATGCCGGGCTCCACGGTAAAGACCATGCCCTTGGGGATGGGACCGCTGGCGTACCCGGGGTCGTGCACGTTGAGCCCTACCGAGTGCCCCAGGCCGTGGATAAAGTACTGGCCCAGCGGCTGGCCGTGCTTGTCCTTGCCGTTGGAGTTGATGTAGTCGTAGGCGATTTTCTGGAACGAGTGCTCGCCGCCGGCACGTGCGAGCGTGGATTTGCCCTGCTCGAAGGCCTTCTCCACCGCCCGCTGCGCGCCCAGCACGATCTCGTAGATCTCGCGCTGGCGGGCGGTGAACTTCCCGTTCGCCGGCAGGGTGCGCGTGATATCGGTGGCGTACATGGAGTACTCGCCGCCCACGTCCATCACCACCAGGTCGCCATCGGCGAGGGTGGCCGAGTTCTGCGAGTAGTGCAGCACCGTCCCGTTGAAGCCCGACCCGACGATGGGCGCGTACGCTGGCCGCTCGCAGCCGCGCTTCAGGAATTCGTACTGCATCAGGGCCGAGATCTGCTGCTCGGTCATCCCCGGCTTCATGTTGGGCAGCACGGCGCGGTGGGCCGCCTTGCTGGCCTCGGTAGCCTTGCGGATCAGCTCGATCTCGCCTGCGTCTTTCACCAGCCGCAACCCGTGTACCAGCGGTTTGACGTCGGCAAAGCTCACGTAATTCGGAAAGGCGTTCGCGCGCCACAGCCACTCGATGCCGCTGGTGGAAGGCGAGCGCGCGCCGGCCTCACGGACGTCCGTGTAAATCGTGACGCGAGGCGCGGGCAGGATGCGGGCCAGCTCCTCGCGCATCTTGTCCAACGATTCCACGCGATCGAAGCCGGTGATTTCGGCGGCCTTGGCATTGTCCGGGCCGAGCTTCGGCCCGGTCCAGCGCTCCTGCGTCATGTTGCGTGCGGGCAGGAAAAGGATTTCCGTATAGGGACGCGCCGGCGTATCGCCCTTGGCCTCCACCGCGGGTGAGATCACCAGCGCCGCATCCGGCGCAGATAACCCGCTCAGGTAATAGAAGTTGTCCTCCTGGCGAAAGCCATAAAGGGCGTTCGGCCCTTCGTTTTCCATGGGAGCGAAGAGCACCACCACGCCCCCGTTGGTCCTGGCGGCCAGCGCCTGCCGCCGCGCCCGATAGTCGGCGTTGGGCTGGCGCTCCATCGCCGCGGCCAGCGTGGCGGAGAGAAAAAGCAGAGCGATCAGGAACCTGCGCACAGAGAACCTCACGGTTGGTATCGGAAGAACGGCGATTCTAACATGCGCGGTACACGCGGGCAGGATCCCGCCACAGCCTGCGAGACGCCGGGTCTTATTGCAGCGCCTTGTCCAGGATCGCCGAGATGGCTTCTTCGCTCCGCTCGCCCGACTGGTCATAGAGCACCTTGCCGTTCCTGTCGTAGAGCGTGAGGTGCGGGATGTAGCCGCGGTAGTGCTTGCGCACCAGCTCCTGCTGCGCGTCGGAGCGCTTCAGGTCCAGGTCCACGATGACGAAGTGCACCCGGCCCTTGTACTTGTTGTACAGACTGACGGAGCGCCGAGCCTGGCGCTTGGAGTTGAATCAACCCTCGCCGTAGAAGATCACGTAGTTGGGCTTGCCCGCTTGCAGCCCTTCTTCCATCTTGTCGCCGGTGATGAGCGGGCCGTCCTCGCTGTCGCTGGAGTAGTCGAGCTTGGGATTGAGCTTCAGGTTCTCGGCTCCGTGGAGCAGAGCCGGTGAGGCCAGCCCCAAAAGAAAGATCAGTATGGCAAGCGGTCGTTGCATCATTCTTCCTTCCCCAGTTCCAGGTCGAAGGCTTCGCGCTCGATCTGCGCCCGCGATTCGCGATAGAGTCGCTCAGCCTCGCGCAGCGCATCGCGGAAAGCGGGCTTGTCGCCGCTGGCATGTTCCGGGAAGTAGGCGCCGCCATAGTACAGCCTGCCCGTCGGGGTGACGAACATGGTGAGCGGCAGTCCGCCCGGCAGGTTCATCCACGCCTGTGCGCGTTGCAACCTGGCGCTCAGCTTTTCCTGCGCGTCGTAATCCACCTTCACAGCCACGAAGTTGGCGTTGATGTAGGCTGCGACCTCGGGTTGGGTGTATCCGTGGCGGTCCATTAGGTCGCACCAGGCGCACCACACGGCGCCCACGTCGATGAGCAAGGGACGGTCCAGTTCGCGCGCCCGCTGAAACGCCGCGTCGCCCCACGGATACCAATCCACCGGCTGCTGTGATGCCCGTCGCAGGTACACCGACCGGGAATCCTTCAGGTGGTTATAGCGAGGCGAATCAGCCGTTTGCGCAGCCCCGGAGCCTGCTACGTAGAGAAGGGCAACAAGAAGGCCTTGGAATACACGTCTCCGCATCGCCAGCACGCTCTCTTAGATGCTCTTCCGCCAACGAGGTTACAGGCTACGGAAAACGGACAGCGGACAGCGGAAAGCGATTTCTACACGCCCACGGCGTACGGCTTGGCGCGCGCCGGCATGGGCAGCGTCCACCCGGTGAGGACGCCCTGCAGCAGTGACATCAGCCCCGTGTACCAGTAGCCGACCACGAACAGGATGAGGAAGGGCACGGTGATGAAATTCTCGTTGGCCATGGCGTAGTACACGGTCGCGAAGAAGTAGCCCCCGATGGCCAACTCCACCCAGGGCACCCACCCCAGGCGCCGGCGATATTGGGAAGTCGTGACCTTGTCCTGCCGCGTCTCGACCTTGTACTTCGGGGTCCGCTTGAACGACGACTGGATGCCCAGCAATGCTTCCAGCACCGCCTTCGCATTGGTCACCGTCAGCCCGATGCCCAGAGCCATCAGGAACGGCAGGTACAGGAACGTCCTCCCCCAGCTCCGCGGGAAGAGTTCCTTCTGCGAGACCAGGTAGAAACTGGAGATGGAGAACGTCGAAGCCAGGAACAGCGGCAGGTCGATGTACAGCATCTGGAACCAGCCCTGGTAGAAGCGAATGATCATCGCCGGCAGCAGCAGCGTCGAGAGCACGATCATCAGCGGGTAGCTGATGTTGGCCGTCAGGTGGAACCAGGCTTCCACCTTCACCTTGAACGGCAAGTCCGCCTTCATCACCTGCGGCAGGATCTTCTTCGCCGTCTGGATGAGCCCTTTGGCCCAGCGCGCCTGCTGCGTCTTGAACGCGGTCATCTCCACCGGTAGCTCCGCCGGGCACTCGACGTCCTGCAGATAGCGGAAGCGCCACCCCTTGAGCTGCGCGCGGTAGGAAAGGTCGGTATCTTCGGTGAGCGTGTCGTGCTGCCAGCCCCCGGCTTCCTCGATCGCCTGCCGCCGCCACATTCCCGCCGTGCCGTTGAAGTTGAAAAACACGCTACTGCGCGAGCGCCCGCCGTGCTCCAGCACGAAGTGGCCGTCGAGCAGGATGGCCTCCACTTCAGTCAGGAAGGAGTAGTTGCGGTTGATGTGCGTCCAGCGCCCCTGCACCATGCCCACCTGCGGGTCGGTGAAGTGGTGGATCAGCCGCAGCAGGAAGTCTTCGGGCGGCACGAAGTCCGCGTCGAAGATCGCCACGAACTCGCCCTGCGCCGCTTTCAATCCTTCCTGTAGCGCGCCCGCCTTGAAGCCCTCGCGGTTCGAGCGGTGGTGGTACGTGATGGGATAGCCGAGCGCGGCGTAGCGCTCCACCACCCCGCGCGCCACTTGGCGCGTCTCGTCGGTGGAGTCGTCGAGCACCTGGATGTCCAGCTTCTCCCGCGGATACTCCAGCCGGCAGGTGGCCTCCACCAGCCGCTCCACCACGAAGCGTTCGTTGAAGATAGGCAACTGCACGGTCACGCGCGGCAGCTCGGCGAACCGTTGCGCAGGTTCCGTCACCCGGTTCTTGCGGTTCTTGTAATAAACGTAGACCAGCGCGTAGCGATGCATACCATAGCTGGCCAGCAGGACGAGCACGATGAAATACGGCACCAGCAGCGCCAGGTCAAACGCGTTGAGCTGGTACAGGCCCTTGAAGGTCGTGTCGAAGAAGGTGCGGCGGATGTACTCTTCCAGGCCGCGCTGGCGGGCGAACGCCGCCATCCATATGAGTGCAAAACTGAACAGGGGAGGGCTCCCGTCGGATGAAAATTACGAATGCGGCGGCCCAGTCCGCCACAAGCGTTTGATTATACACGATTTGAACCTGGCTGCCCGGCTGCCCTCGGACATGGGAGTACGATGGGACGCTGGACAGCATTGCCACGGTTGTTCCCAAAGGCATCAGAACTCAAATACGCGACTCTTTGTGATTCAGGTGGAGGCAGCGATGCTTCAGATTCGCCCGATGGCCCTCATACTTGTTCTCTTCTTGCTTGCTGGCGGCGCGCTCCAGGCCCAGGACACGCAACCCGCCGTTCCACCCGCCCCGTCGCGCCCGCGCATTGGCGTGGCCTTGGCCGGAGGGAGTGCGTTGGGCCTCGCCCACATCGGCGTGCTCAAGTGGTTCGACGACCATCACATTCCCGTCGACTATGTCGCCGGCACCAGCATGGGCGGGCTGGTGGGCGGCATGTACGCCAGCGGCTACTCCCCGGATGAGATGCGTGAACTGGTGCGCGCCACCGACTGGGGCCGGGTCTTTGGTCCGCCCACTACCTACGCCGATCTCAACTTCCGCCGCAAGGAGGATCAGCGGGTATTCGCCAATGAGCTGGAGCTCGGATGGCGTAGCGGCCTTCGCTTCCCTCCGGGTTTCAACACCGGCCAGGGCGTGAGTCTGGTTCTGAGCCGCTTCGCCGCACCTTACGCGGAGATGAACACTTTCGACGATCTGCCCACTCCGTTCCGCTGCGTCGCCGTCGACCTCGTGAAGCGCGAGCAGGTGGTATTTCACCAGGGCTCGCTCTTGGATGCGTTGCGGGCCACCATGTCGTTGCCCACCGTGTTTCCCCCGGTGCGCGTGGGTGGCCGCGTGCTGGTGGACGGAGGCCTGCTGAACAATCTGCCGGTCGACGTCGCCCGCAAGATGGGCAGCGACGTGGTCATCGCCGTCGAGCTGGATACGCCGCCGCCTACCCCGGAGTCCCTGGAGTCATTGCTCAAGGTGGGCCGGGAGTCCCTGACCACCATGATCTTCGCCAACGAGCGCCGTAGCTTGGCTCAGGCGGACCTGGTGGTTTCCCCGGACCTGAACGGTCTCGACTCTTCGGATTTCGAGCGTTGGCAAGACCTGGAAGAGCGCGGATATGCCGCTGCCGAGGCCAAAGCGCGTTTCCTCAAGACCCTGGCCGTCAGCGACGCGGAATGGGAGCGCTACCTGGAAGCCCGCCGCTCCCGGCGGCGCAACATGGAAACGCCGCAGCGCATCGAGGTGCGTGGCGCCGGCGGCGAGTCCGCTGCCGTCAGAGCCGAGTTGCAGCCTTTGGTCGGCCAGCCGTTCGACCCGGAACATGTGGAACACAGCATGGATCAGCTTGCGGGCCATGGCCGCTTCTCCACCGCCACCTACCAGCAGTTCCAGCGTGACCGGCGCAACGTCCTCGAAGTCACCCTGCACGAGAAGCGTTACGGACCTCCCTTCATCAACTGGGGACTCACCATCGATGGCAGCCAGGCCGATGATCCCCGCTTCGGTTTTGGGGCACGGATCACCTGGCTGGGCCTCGGCGTGCCTTCCGCCGAATGGCGCAATGACCTCAATCTCGGCCGGGCCAGTTTCCTCTCCAGCGAATACTACTGGCGCGTCGGCGGTGGCCGCTGGTTCCTGGCCCCGCGGGCATTTGTCGGCCGCGAGAAGCAGGACGTCTGGGACCGCAGCGCGCGCATCGCGGAATACAACCTCGATCGCGTGGGCGGTGCGGCGGACCTGGGCTTTGTGCTCGGGCCCACCAGCGAGTTCCGCATCGGCTATGAACTGGCGCACGTCGATGCCTTCTCCACCATCGGAGCATCGACGTTGCCGGAGCTCCGCGGCACCCACAGCTCGGTGCGCGCGCGCTGGCTCTACGACGGCACAGACAGTCCGACCATTCCTACCTCAGGCGTTCGCGGGGAGATCAGCGCCGGCTGGGTGCTCGATTCGCCGGGCGCCACGCAGGCTTTCCCCACCTTCCAATCGCGCTGGCTCGCGGCCCGGCAGGTTGCGCCCAAGTATCTGCTCATCGGGACCGCGGCCGGTGGCTCCAACTTCGGCCGCGGCACGCCCGTGGACGCATTTGTCCTCGGCGGCCCTCTGCGTTTGAGTGCGCTGGGCCGCGACGAGCTCCGCGGCGGCAGCTTCTATAACGGAGGTCTGGCGTTGCTGCGCACCCTGAGTCGCGACCCCACCGGCCTGGCCACCCGTACCTATTTCGTGGTCGGCTATGAAATGGGAGACGCATTCGACGACGCCGCCAACGCCAACACCTTCCACGATGTCGCCCTGGGCTTGATGGGCGTCACTCGATTGGGCGTCTATTACGTCGGCGGCAGCGTGGGGGAGCAGGGCGAAAAGAAAGTGTTCTTCCGCTTCGGGCGGCTGTTCTTCTGAGTGCTTGGAGTCGGCATCGCTACGGCTCCTCCAGCGGGAAGGCGCGTAACGTCACGCTCTTGCGTTCGCTTTCCTGCACCGTTACGCTCACGCCCTTGTCTTCGTACTTCTTGAGGAACTCAGGATCGCGGTAGGTGGCGAACCTGCCGCCTTCGCTCTGCCAGGCCAGCAGCGTGTAGCGGCCCGGCCGCAAGCCGCGCAGGACGAATTGGCCGTTCTGGTCGGTCGTCTGGGTCTCGAAGTCACGCATCTCGCGGTCCTTTGTTCTGGGCGCCGCCATCACGTACACACCAGCCGCAGGTTTCTCCGCGTCGTCCAGCACCACGCCTTCAACCCGTGCTCCCGCTGGACTCAGCACGAGTTCGAGCCGTCCACCGGCCTGCCCCTGGCGCACCCAGAGCCCTTCTTCCAGAACGTCTTTACCGCCTATAGTGGCAGACTTCAGGTAGTGTTCGGCGAACCTCTGCCGCTCAGAACCCTCGCCCGAGACCCGGAGTCGGTAACGGCCATCCTCCAGATTCTCCACCGTGAACGTGCCATCGGATTTGACCGGCACCCATCCGCGAAACCCCATCCCGAAACGGACGAAGTCCTTTTCTTCCTCAGGCGGATCGGGATTCACAAAGACCTGGAGGCTGCCCGGTTTGATTTCCGCGCCGCCCTCGACTCGCAGTCGGCCCTCGAGCGGTGAGCTGCGGAATGGCGCGGAGACGATTTGCAGATCGTCGACGCCGGCATCGGTGACTTCGACGCGCTGGCGCACGAGCGTCTGCATCTTTCCCGTAGAGTGCGTGTAGGCGAGCAGCATGTACGAACCGGGCGCGACTGCATCGAGCTCGAACGTTCCGTCCTCGCGCACGCGGGCGCGCGCCGAAGCGTTCCAGAAACCTCCACCACCCCGATGTAGCACCACTTGGGTCCGCGGATCGAATGGCATGTCTTTCGGCCACGACAGATGACCCTGCACTCGCACGGCGCGCACCAGCAGCAGGGAGACATCGGCCCGCGCTTCTTCACCGGCACTCACTTCCACGCGCATGGCCTCGCTGCCCTCGGCGACCCCGGGATAGAACGTGGTCACATAGATCTGTGCCTCACCCGTTGCAGAGACCTTTTTCGAGCCTACGGCAGCGGAGCCCCATCCAGGGTGTGCGCGCACGTAGTACCGCCCCGGCTTCAGACCGTGAAGGCGATACTCGCCCAGGTCGTTGGTTTCCATGAATCCGCTTTCGCCTAGGAACATCGCGCCGCTGACGCGTCGCGCCGCTTCCACTTGTGCTCCCACCACAGGCTCTCCTTCCGCATCCAATACGCGCCCGGTGATTACACCTGCTGGGATCAGGTAGGCTACGACTTTGAGTTCCTGTCCTGCTGTCAGCGTCACGCGCAGGAAGCCACCATCAGCCCAGACGTCGCCCACGCCGAGCCGCTGCACCAGGTGACCGTCTCGCTCGACCCGCAGCCCATACCGGCCGGGCTCGACACCCTTAAGCTCGAAACGCCCTTGCGCGTCGCTGGTGGCCTGCTGGTTGCGGTCACCGTCGTCTTCCGGCCAGAGCATGACCTTGGCTCGGCGGATCGGTTCGTCGGTGCCGGCCTTGAGTACGATCCCGGTCACCGTGCACTTCTCCGGCGGCCTTGCGGCGGAAGGTTGCTGCGCGAGACTCGGCAAGGCTGCGAACAGCAGGCAGGAGGCCCAGAGTTTCATCCACACCCTCCAGCGCTCGGATTCGGGGCCCTAATTCAGGAAATACTGCCGGTACAGCGTATCCCGCTGCGCCGGGCGGAAGCCGGCGTCACGGATGATGCGGCGCAGCTCTTCTTCGCTGGTCCGGTTGCGCACTCCGGCCGCGGCCACCACGTTCTCTTCCAGCATCACGGAGCCTACGTCGTTGCCGCCGAAGCGCAGCCCGAGCTGGCAGACCTTCAATCCCTGCGTCACCCAGCTCGATTGCACGTTCTTGAAGTTCGTCAGGAACAGGCGCGCGATGGCCAGCACCTTCAGGTACTCGACCGCAGTGGCCTCATCCCAGTGGCGTCCGCCCAGCGCCGTGTTCTGCGGCTGGAACGACCACGGGATGAACGCCGTGAACCCGCCCGTCTCTTCCTGCAGGTCGTAGATGCGCTGGAAGTGGTTCACGCGGTGTTCGAAGCTTTCCCCGCAGCCGAACATCATGGTGGCCGTGGTCCGCATGCCCAGTCTGTGCGCCGTGCGGTGGACGTTGAGCCAGTCGTCGGTCAGGCACTTCAGGCGCGCGATCTTGTAGCGCACCTCGTCGTCCAGGATCTCCGCCCCGCCGCCGGGGATGGAATCCAGGCCCGCATCGCGCAGTCGCACGATGGTGTCGCGGATCGAGAGCCCGCTCAACTCCGCCAGGAAGATGACCTCCGAAGCCGAGAAGCAATGCAGATGCACGCGCGGGAATCGCTGCTTGATGCCGCTCAGCAGTTTCTCATACCACTCCAGCGGCAGCGCCGGGTTCAGGCCGCCCTGCATCAGCACGCCCGTGCCGCCCAGTTCCACCGTCTCTCGGATCTTCTCGCAGATGGTCTCGTAGTCGAGCGTGTAGCCTTCTTTCGATTTCGGTCCCTTCACCGGCCGGTAGAAGGCGCAGAACGTGCAGTACTCGGTGCACAGATTCGTGTAGTTGATGTTGCGGTCGATGACGTAGGTGACCACCCCCTCCGGGTGCAGCCTGCGGCGGACGGCGTCGGCTTCCATGCCGATGCCGACCAGGTCGTCGGAGCGAAAGAGGTCGAGCGCTTCTGCCTTGGTCAGGGACATGCTTCGAGGTTATTCTAGCCGCTGCTGGCGGCGCGTACCAAGGCTGGCTCCGCGGGGTGGACTTTTCACTCCTTCCACGCGTAATCTCCGTTTCGAAATCCCTGTTCGATCATGGTTCTCCACTGGCTCAAGCGTCTTCGGCCCGAATTCCGCGATCTCGAGGAGATCTACACCGGCGTCTATGAAGGCCGCCAGTTCGACGCCGTCTATGCCAACATGTTGGTGCTTTCCTGCCTGATTGCGCTGCTCGGACTGCTGGTCAATAGCCCCGCCGTCATCATCGGCGCCATGCTCATTTCGCCCCTGATGGGCCCTATTCTTTCCTGCGGATTGGCGCTGACCCTGGCCGAGTGGGACCTGGGGCGTAAAGCGGTTCGCAACCTCGGTTTTTCGGTTCTCGAGGCAATAATCATCGCTGCCGTGGCCACACTGCTTTCCCCACTCAAAGAAGCCACGCCGGAGATTCTTGCCCGCAGCAATCCCAACCTCATGGACCTGCTCATCGCCTTCTTTTCCGGCGTGGCCGGTGTGCTGGCGCTCACTTCGCGCCGGATGGGACTGACTATCATCCCCGGTGTCGCCATCGCTACCGCCGTCATGCCGCCGCTGGCGACAGTCGGCTACGGCGTGGCAACCGGGCAATGGGGGATCGCGGGCGGCAGCTTCCTTCTCTTCTTTACCAACCTCACCGCCATCGTCATCAGCGCCGACCTCATCTTCCTCTGGGTCGGCTTTCGGCCGCGCCACAAGATGCTCAAGCACGAGCACAAGCTGCTGGTCCGTTACCGTATCGTCGCGGCCACCGTGATCCTGCTCCTGATCTCTATCCCGCTTGTCCGCACTCTCTTCCAGGCGGCCTCGCAGGCGCGCACGCGCGAGGCCATCACGGCTACGCTGCGTTCGCTGGAGAAGCCGGGCAAGTCCCGCCTCAGCGGCGTCGAGTTCCACGTGGGTGACGATTCTGTCGCCGTTGCGGCCGTCCTGCACACCACCGAATACGTTGAGCTCGCTCAGGTACGCCAGGTGGAAGCGGCGCTCGCTGCCAGGTTGGGACGCCACGTCCGGTTGCGGCTGGAGCAGATCCGGGTGGAAGAGGACCCCGCCGGCGAGTCCCGTCGCCTGCGTGACTTCCTGGCTTCCGCTATGGTCCGTCCTACCACCGCTCCCGAATTGGCCCGCACCGCGGGCACCTTGCTTTCTGACGTGCAGAGCAAAGTGGAGGCGGCATTGCAGCCCCTGCTTGCGCCCCTGGGCCTCACCGGCGGAACCGTCCAGATGGTAGGCCGGCAGGCCGACGACTCCATCGTCGTCGAAGTGACTGCTTCGGCTCCACAGCCCGGCGACCCGCGTGCGTGGGCGGTCGCCGCTACCTCCGTGGCTAACGAACTCCGCGCCCGCGTCAACCTGCGCGTTCGCGTTCGCATCGTGCCGCCCGACGGTCAGCCTGCGGACATCATCTCCTTTGCGGCACGCTCCGCCCTGCCGCAGAGCGCCTCCCTGGTCCCCGCACGCCAGTGGTTGGAGCCGCTTCGCGACCGCAGCGACCTTGTTGTGAGGTTGGTCGCCTCTCCGGCTACGGAGCAGTCCCTTACCGCCCGCCGAATCGCGGCTCTGCGCCGGCGCCTAGCCATCCAGCTATCTGACGAGCCGGGCTCGGAAGAGGCCCTCGCTGCGGATACCTTGCGCATCGAAGTCGTGCAGGAGATCAGTGTGACGGGTTCCACGGGCGCTGCTCCCGCTGCTTCTCCCGCGCCGGCCACCCCGGCGCCGCAGCCCTGACGCACTAGCCGGGTGCCCCACCCTGGTCGCTCCCGACCTTGGAGCGACAGGGTGGGAAATTTTGCTATAGTTCCCCTTCCCCATGGAACTCCTGGTTTCTCCCTTCGACATTGCCAAGGACAAGATCCTGGCCGTACAGGAGTATTCGCTGCTGGCGGGACGCTCGCTCACCAACCTCTTCCGCCATCCGCGCTACATGGCCGACATGCTCATGCAGGCCGATCTCATCGGCGTCGGTTCGCTTTCCATTGTGGTGCTCACGGGATTCTTCACCGGCGCCGTGCTGGCGCTGCAGACCTCGAAAACCCTGCAGCAGTTCGGCTCGCTTTCCCTTACCGGCCAGGTAGTCTCGCTCTCTATGGTCCGCGAACTGGGTCCGGTGCTCACCGGCCTGATGGTAGCCGGGCGCAACGCCAGCGGTATGGCCAGCGAACTGGGCTCCATGATGGTGACTGAACAGATCGACGCCATGCGCGCCCTGGGCACCGATCCCACCAAGAAGCTGGTCACCCCGCGCGTCGTGGCCAGCGTCATCATGCTTTTCTTCCTCACCGTGATCTCGGATCTGGTCGGTTTGGGCGGTGGCTTCATGGTCTCGTCGCTCGTCCTGCGCCTCGACGCCCAGCAGTACTGGACCAGCGCCTACCAGACGCTGGAGCCCGAGGATCTGTTTATGGGACTGGTGAAGCCGCTGTTCTTTGGCTTCATCATCGCCACCGTGGGCTGCTACTACGGGCTCACCGCGCGCGGCGGCACTCAGGGCGTAGGCCGCGCTACCACCCAGGCGGTGGTGGCCGCTTCCGTACTTATCCTCACCGTGAACTTTTTTGTCACTCGCTTCCTCATCACCTGGATGGAAAAGTAGCCCATGCCTTCCACCTTGGTTCGCGAGACGCCCCTGCCGCCGCCGGGTGAAACCGTCCACAAGGTCATCGTCTTCGAAGACGTCGTCCTCGCGTTCGAGGACAACCCGGTGCTGGATGGCGTCTCCTTCGAGGTAGCCCGCGGCGAGACCAAAGTCCTGTTCGGCGTTGCCGGCTCCGGCAAGACCACCATCCTCAAGCTGGTGCTTGGGTTGGTGCGGCCCGACCGCGGCCGCATCTGGGTGCTCGGTCATGAAGTCACCGCCATGAGCGAGGACGACCTCTTCGACCTGCGCCGCAAGATCGGCATGGTCTTCCAGGAAAGCGCTCTGTTTGATTCCCTGACCGTGGAAGAGAACGTCGCCTATCGATTGCGGGAAGAAGGAGACCTGTCAGAAGAGGAGATTCATCAGCGCGTGGAAGAGGCGCTGCGCTTCGTCGAATTGGGCCACACCCTGGCCATGTTCCCCTCCGAGCTTTCCGGAGGCATGCGGCGGCGGGTCGCTATTGCCCGCGCCATCGTGCACCGCCCCGAGATCCTGCTCTACGATTCGCCCACGGCCGGGCTCGATCCCATCACCTCCACCACCATCATCGAGCTCATCGTGAAGCAGCGCGACATCTACGAGAGCAGCGCCCTCATGGTCACCCACCGTCTGCCCGACGGTTTCACCCTGGCCTCCCACTACTTCGACTCGGAGGCCAACCAGATGAAGCCGGTCGCCGGCACCGGCCGCCGCGAGACCCGCACCACCTTCCTCATCTTGCGCGACGGCAAGAAGATCTTCGACGGTACCGCGCGCGAGATCGTCGCCTCGCGCGACGAGTACATCCGCGAGTACCTGTCCTAGACTTGTGGGGAGGAACGGGCTTGGGCCCCGCGCTACCGGAGTCGAACGCGGGGCCTCAGCTCGGTGTTTCCGGCAATCCGGTGGTTCTTAGTCCGCGGCCGCTTCCCTCGATGCCTTCTGCTGCGCTTCCTTCCAGGCTGCGATTCTCTTTTCGATGTTGGCGACTCGCTCGCGGCACTCCTTGTCTTGCTGTACGACCTTCTCGATCTTGCTCATGAACTCCGGATCGAACTTGGCCCGGATTTCCTTCAGCAGCGGTTTGAACTTGGCGAAAACAAACAGCCCTTCACCGCACGTGTCGTGGAAGGTTGCCGGGTGGAACGTCCCGCGCAGCACCAGCGAGGCTGCGATCTGCCAGTAGGAAAGCGCTTGGCGCAGGTATGCGTTCTCCTGCGTGCCCATCGCGGTCGCCACCTTCAGGAACTCGTCGGCAGTCGTGGGGTTGAAGTCAAAGTTGACGAAGTTGCGCGCCTTGCGCATCTCGGTCTCGCGGCGCAGATCGTAAAGCTTCAGCCCCAGCCGGGCGTCGGCGGCAGTTGGCTTCTTGGCCATGGAAGAACCTCCTTGGGATGGCTGACGAACACGAAAGTGTAGCAGGTCCGAGGGCGGCGCGCGCGCCTAGGCCACCACGCTGGGCTCGGGTGCCGGACGGGAATACGTGCAGGTCGCGGCCGTCTCTTCCACGGCAGCCTTGCCCCGCCGCTTCCGCGCCGGTTCTTCCTCGCTGCTGCGCCGGCTGTTGGGACACGCGATCACCGGCCCCGACTTCAGGTTCTTCTCCACCAGGTAGGGACTCCCGCACTGCGGACATTTTTCCGCCAGCGGCTTCCAGTTGGATGTGAAGTCGCAGTCCGGGTAGTTCGAGCAGCCGTAAAACACGTTGCCGCGCCGCCGCGCCTTCTTCTCCACGATCTCGCCTTCTCCGCACTTCGGGCACTTCACCCCGATCAAGTTCTGTTTAATGAACTTGCAGTCGGGGTAGCCGGAGCAGGAAGTGAATTCGCCGTAGCGACCGTGGCGGATCACCAAATGCCGCCCGCACTTGGGGCAGATCTCGTCGGTCAGGATATCGGGGACGCGCTTGCCCTGGTCCAGCCGACGCGTGGTCTTGCACTCGGGATATCCAGTGCAGGCCAGGAACTGGCCGAAGCGTCCGCGCTTGAGCACCATCACCCGCCCGCAATTCTCGCAGTACTCCTCGTGCGAAGTTTCCTGCATGTCGTCGGCGGAATCGAGGTCGGGCAGGTCGATGGGGTTTTCCTTGGTGAAAGTGCAGCTCGCCGGATCGTCCTTGCGATACGCGCTGCAGGCGAAGAACGACCCGTGCCGCCCCCACTTGATCACCAGCGGCGACCCGCAGCGCTCGCATTTCTCCTCGGTGGGCTTTTCCATCCGCTTGACGTTCTCCATGTGCTCGCGGGCGTAGTCCAGGTCCTTGGAGAACTTGGCGTAGAACTCCTCCAGCGCGTCGGTCCACTTCTCGCGCCCTTCCTCGATCTCGTCCAGCTCCTCTTCCAGGCGCGCCGTGTACTTCACGTCGAAGATGTCGGGGAAGTTCTTCACCAGCAGCTCCGTCACCACCATCCCGATCTCCGTGGGGATGAACTTTCCTCCCGTCTTGGTGACGTACTGGCGCTCCTGGATGGTGGAAAGGATGGTGGCGTAGGTGGACGGCCGCCCGATGCCTTGCTCTTCCAGCTCCTTCACCAGCGAAGCCTCGTTGTAGCGCGGTGGCGGCTCGGTGAAGTGCTGTTCCGCCTTCAGCTCGCGCAGAGCAAGCTTCTGCCCGGCGGCCAGCGCCGGCAGCTTGTGCTTCAGCGCCTCGTCTTCCTCGTCCTTGCCTTCTTTCGATTCCTCGTAGACCTTCAGGAAGCCGTCGAACTTCAGCACCGAACCGGTGACGCGGAACAGGTACGGCGCATCCTGCGCCGCGGCGTGAATATCCACGCTGGTCTGGTCGAACAGCGCCGCGTTCATCTGCGAAGCCACGAAGCGCTGCCAGATGAGCTTGTAGACCTTGTACTCATCCTCCTTCAGATAGCGCCGGATGCTCTCCGGATGTCGCGCCGCCGATGTCGGCCGGATGGCCTCATGCGCGTCCTGCGCCCCTTTCTTCGACTTGAAAAAGTTCGGCTTCTCCGGCATGTACGACGGCCCGAACTCCGAGCCGATCATCTGCCGCACTTCAGTGAGCGCATCGTCACTGACGCGGGTGGAATCGGTGCGCATGTAAGTGATCAGGCCCACCAGGCCTTCCTCGCCCAGTTCCACGCCTTCATATAGATGTTGCGCCAGCATCATGGTGCGCTTCACGCTGAAGCGCAGCTTGCGCGCGGCGTCCTGCTGCAACTTGCTGGTGGTGAACGGAGGAGGCGCGCTGCGCCGCCGCTCCTTGGTTTCCACTGACGCCACCGTCCACTCGGCGCCCTGCAGCAGGTCGCGCAGGCGAGCGGCTTCGTCGCCGTTGGGGATCTCGATCTTCTCTTCGCCGCGGCCGATGAAGCGCGCGTCGAAGGCGGGAGGCTTACTCGCGGCCAGGTGCGCGTCCAGCGTCCAGTACTCCTTCTTCTCGAAGGCTTTGATGTCGCGCTCGCGCTCCACGATGAGCCGCAGCGCCACCGTCTGCACGCGCCCGGCGGAGAGCCCGCGCCGCACCTTGTCCCAGAGCAGCGGCGAAACCTGGTAGCCCACTAAACGGTCGAGCACACGCCGCGCCAGTTGCGCGTCCACCAGGTGCTGATCGATCTCGCGCGGATGCGAGAACGCCTCGCGCACCGCTTTGGCGGTGATCTCATTGAACGTGACCCGATGCACGGGCACGCCCGCGGCTTTCTTCGTCTTCTTCTTGCGCCCGCCGTTGGGCGCCAGTTCTTCCGCCAGGTGCGCGGCGATGGCTTCGCCTTCGCGGTCGGGATCGGGCGCCAGGTAGATGGCGGCCGCGGTCTGCGCCAGTTTCTTCAGCTTGGCGACCACCTTTTCCTTGCCGGGAATGACCACGTAGTCCGTCTCGAAGTCGTTCGAGACGTCCACCCCGAGGGTGGTCTTGGGCAGGTCTTTGACGTGGCCGAACGAGGCTTCGACCTCATACTCCTTGCCGAGGTACTTGTTGATCGTCTTGGCCTTGGCGGGCGATTCGACGATGACGAGATTCTTGGGCAAACTGACTCCTTCGGCTCTTGACACTAACACGGACTCGGTAGAGCCGGTCAATCTTGAAGCCTTAGGCTCTTGGCTGTTGGCTTTTGGCTCTTGGCTTTACCGCCGGTTCGGAATGCAGCTTCTGCGAGAGAGCGGAGAGCATTCGGCGGACCTGTGTAAGCACTGTCTGAAGCCGCTCGTGATCGGACGAACCGAGCAGCCGGAGATCCTTCGCTACCAGAAGATGGCACTCCAGTTCGCTGGCCGATCCCATGGCGATTTGAACGAACCGCGCAAGCTCTCCATCGCTGTTGCGTCCACAGCCTTCAGCCAGATTCGCTTCAATCGAAACGCAGCAACGCCGAATCTGGCTGGTGAGTCCGTACAACTCCTCGGCAGGGAACTGGCCCGTGACCCTGTAGATGGCCAGGGTCAGTTCGTGCGCGGCCTGCCAGACTCTCAAGTCTCTGAAATTCCTCAATGCGGCTCCTCCTCAACTCGATTCAGCCAACAGCCAAGAGCCAACAGCGCGCAGCT
>DATIGQ010000154.1 GCA_035454605.1 Terriglobales bacterium | reverse complement strand
CCGCCCGCGCTGCACGCCGGCAACGGCGCCGCCAACGGAACCGTTCCCGCTGAAAGCCACTCTACCGACCTGGAAGACCTGGAGCGCGCGACGATTCAACGCGTCTTCGAGCAGGTGGGCGGCGACAAGGCGCTGGCCGGGAAAATGCTCGGCATCAGCCGCGCTACCCTCTACCGCAAGCTCAAGCGCTACAACATCCGCATGCCGGAAGGGGCGGCGGGAGGATCCTAAACCGCCAAGGCGGGGAAACCGGACAGAGCTTGGCGCATGTCATCCCGACGTTGAAGGTGGCTGATGATTGTTGACCTAGATCAACTGACCGAGCTACTTCAGGTGGGAGTGAAACTCAACGACACGAAGCCGTCCGACGCCCTATGGATCAGATTTACGGACGACAGCACGCACAAGACAGTTACATATCGAACTGCCACAGGAAACGAGATTCTCCAAGTTTATCTCGATGAACATGGCGCTCTAGTTGGGATTGAGATCTTTCCCTGATGACCCTCGGCAGCTGGCTGCCCCACCCCTATCGCTCCCGCTCTTAAGGTCGATAGGGTGGGTTCGATGGCTCGGTTACTCCTGAGATTCGTTTCAACCTGAGACGGGTCCCTCGCCTAAGTTCCCCCGTCCTCCGCGACGTGACTTCCTCCGAAATCAATAACTTACAGCCAAGAATCCCTGAGGAAACCGTTTGGCCGCACCCTTGCTCTTAGTCGGGTGCGAATCTTCACGCCATCGCAGCGGTCTCGGTCCTGACCGGCCGGGACGGGTGAAGAACATAGATCGCGACGCTTCCAGCGCAGGCGGGCCGGGACCTTGATCTCTGGCCCCGGCCATGCCGCTCGAAGCGGCGAGGCGCTGAGGAGACGGAGTGTCCAACCAAGCCAAAGCTGTGTCTGCCCCCGAGCCCTTTGTAGCCAAGTTGGCCCGCTACTTTCCTGAGGCCGTCGGAGTCCACCTGCCGGTCGAAGTCACCGGTTACACGCCCGCGGGGGAGACCATCCACGAGCGGACGCTCATCGAATTCGGCACGCCGCGCGAGGCCCTGTTCGCCTCCGACCTGCCGCTGGAATTCGGCGACCTGGTGCGCCTGGAGAACTCCGACCGCTCGCTCACCATCGACGCCGCCGTGGTCGCGGTGCAGTATCACAACGGAAAGCGCGCCGTAGCCGCCCGCTTCGCCCGGCCTCTGCCCACATGGATCATCAAGAAATGACTACCACTGCCACTTCCATTGCCGTGACTGCCGCCCAATGGCGTGAAGCGCGGCGCATCTATCCCATTTACGACGCGCTCACGCGCTACTTCGAGCTGGGCCTGGCGCCGCTGCCCGAAATGGAATCAGCGCCGGAGCGCGTCAGCGCACGGACCATGAGCCACGTCCTGGGCTGGCTCGATGAGATGGACGAGCGCGTTAAGGTCTACCAGTTGCGCCAGTTCCTGCAGACCTCGCCCCTGGCCACCGAGGAGAGCCTGCGCGCGCTCATTCTCCGCCACCTGAACAAAGTGGAGAGGAGCGACGCCGATCGCGACAAGCTCGATTTCCTGCTGGTGCAATACTTCGTGCACACCGCGCCCGCAGAGTTCCACGACCGCGATGTCAGTGAAGAAGAGGTTCTGGTGGTGCTGGCGCCGGTCCTGGGGGAGGTTGCGGCCGAGCCCAGCGAGTGCTCGCCGGTGCTGGAAGACCTTCTGGAGCGGATGCGCCAGTGTGCGGGGCTGAGTGAACTGTTCGCCGCCGGCGTGCTCGACGAAGGCCGCCGCTGGAAGACCGCGCTCGGCGAGGCCTACTACGAGCCGCTCACACTGGTGGCCTTCACACGCTTCAACTACCTCATGCGCGGCGCATTTTTCCGGCTCATGCAGGCCGAGTTGCACGCTATCCGCGTCGCTGCCGATACGCTGGCCGCCCGCGGAGTTGAGAGCGTGGACTGCAGCGTCTGCGGGCTGGCTGCCACCCAGTCTCTGGCTGACCTTCGCCGCCTGGCACAGGAATGGAAGAAGCCCTTCCAGGCGTCCTACGCCGCCGGCCGTCCGTTTGAGCAGTTGATGGCCATCCGGGAGTGCCTGGAAAAGGCGCTTCAACCTGCGGCTCCGGTCCCGGCTGAGCCGGTGGCATGTGAATCTGAAGCAGAAGTGCTCGAAGTAGAGGAGGCTAGGGCAGAAGCAGACAAAGCCCAAGAGCCAATAACAGAAGACCCGACCGCGGAAGCGGCTGCCGTTGCGGTCGAGCCGGTTCAGCCCTCCCCCGCCGTTCCCGAAGTAGAGGAGCCAGCCGGCCCTGCTGACGTGGATGCCTGCATCGAAGCCATCGCGGAGCAACTCCTGGCGTCGCCTCGGCGTGGCTCCGCTGCGACCACCATCGTGCTGAACGGCTCCAAGGTCCTGCTTTCCACCTGGGAAGTGGCGAGCTTCGTTCAGGGTGGCGACGAGATTTCTGACGCGTTACAGCGCGCCGTAGCCGCGCGTACCTGGTTGTTCGAGGCTATGGATCGCGCTAAGCGCACCGGCCAGCCGCTTTATCTGAACGGCCGGCTTACGGCGGCGCAAGCTGAAGCGACCAGCTTGTCTGAATGGACCGAAAAGGCCAAACAGACGAAGAACATCGACGCGGCGGTGAACCTCGCCGCCACCGCCAAGCGCCTGCAGTCAGTGATTGACGAAGCCACCCGGCTGTCGGACGGAGGTGCGCAGTGAGCGACGCGAGCGTCCTGATCATCTCCGACGAGGTGGAATTCGCCCACACCATCATGGGCCGCTGGCAGGTGGAGCGCAGTGTGCCCGCCTTCACCCTGATGAGCAGCGACTCCTGGTGCGAGAAGCACGCCGGCGACTATGCCCTGGGCATCCTGGGCCGAGTGCGCGGCAACCGCACCGACTTCATACTCGAGATGCTCGCCGCTTCTCCCGCGCCCACCATCTACGTGGCTGCGGACGGCTCGCGCGCCGCTGCGCTGCGCTCCAGCCACAAGCACCTGCACATCGTGAGCGGCTACGACGGCTGGGCCGATTTCGTCGTCCAACTGGGCGGTGAGATCCTGCGCCGCCTCGACGCCGACGCCCGCGCGCGCGAAGCCGAGCAGGAAGCCGCCGCCGCCAAGCGCAACGCCATGCTCGGCCGCTACATGCTGGAGATGCGCCACGGCCTGAACAACGCGCTGACCTCCATCCTGGGCCACGCCGAACTCATGCTGCTCGAGCCCGGCGCGCTCTCCGGCCACGAACGCGACCAGCTCGAAACCATCCACTCCATGGCGGTGCGTGTGCACGAGATCATGCAGCGCTTCACGTCGCTGGAGACGGAGCTGAGGTTCGCTGAGAAAAAGTCTCAGCCTGAGACCGGATTCCGCCCCTCCTCGCTCGTCTCAGTGCAGTGAGACGGACCATGTGCCTCCGCCTAACTCACTGTTGCAGTGAGCCTTAGCGAGAATCTCCCCTGCGGCCCTCCCCCTCTTCCTGCCTTGGCGTCGCGATTGCTTTCTTTCCTATGGGAACCCCCGAGAGAGTGTGCCCGTGAGAAAGATTCTGATTGTGGACGACTCGCAGGCGGAAGCCAGGCTGATCCAGGCGGTATTGAAGGATGCCGGCTACTGGCCGGTGGCTGTGCATGAGCCCAGCCGCGTCGAGCAGATGATCGAGGTCGAGCGTCCGGTGCTGATTCTGCTGGACGTGGTGATGCCCAACCGCAACGGCTTCCAGGTTTGCCGGGAGCTGAAGAATCACGCGGAGTACGCCCGCATCCCGGTGGTGATGGTGACCTCGAAGAACACGCCCAGCGATCGCTTCTGGGCCGAGCAGCAGGGCGCCGACGCGTTCATCGGCAAGCCCTTCAGCCGCGAGGAGCTGCTCAAGACCGTGGAGAGATTCGTTTGATGGACATGCCGGAAGAAAACCAGATCGAGCCCCTGGCCGCAGAACCGGAAAGCGGCGAGGCCGTGCTGCCGGAAGAGCGGCTGCCGGAGCGTCAATTCTGCGTGTTCCGCGCCGGGCGCGAACGCTTCTGCCTTTCCGTGCTGGACGTGGAGGAAGTGGTGGAGTGGGGCCCGGTCACGCGCATGCCGCTGGCGCCACCGTTCCTGATGGGGATTTTCAATCTGCGCGGCGCCATCGTGCCGGTGATCGATATCGCGTTCACCGAAGGGCGGCGCGCGGATCTGCCGCCGCGGCACGTGGTCGTGGCCGCCCAGTCGGGCGACCCGGAGCGCGAGGACCTGCGCCTGGGCATCGCCGCCGACGAAGTGATCGGCACCTTCACCACCACCGATCCCTTGCTGGTGAAGGAAGCGCCGCGCGAGGTGCCGCATTGCAGCGGCATGCTGCGGCATGAGGATCGTTTGGCCCTGGCCCTGGACCTGCGCCGCCTGGTGGCGGCGTTTCCCGTGCCGGTGATCTGACAGAGTTCTTGTTTTGGAGGCTGCTATGAAAGGTCGTTTGAGTTCGGCCCTGGGAATCGTGGTCGCGCTGAATCTTGCCGCGCTGTTCGCGGTGCTGCTGTTCGCGTTCGGCGCCGGCTCGAAGTCGGGCGGGCTCTCCATCGCGGATTTCACCCGCATGGAGTCCACCGCCGGGTTCCAGTTGCTGGCCGCATTCGCCATTGCGGTGGCTGCCAGCATCGGCTTGTGGGTGGCGCTCTCTGCCAAAATCGGCACGCCCGTGCAGACGCTTTCGGAATTCTCCGAGCGCCTGGCCTCGGGCGACTACCGCACCCGCATCGCGCTGGAGAGCGATGACGATTTCGGCTACATCGCCATGAACGTGCAGCGCGTGGCCGACAAGGTCGCGCGCGCCTCCCAGAACCAGGAGGCGCAGGAGAACCTGCAGCGCAGCGTGACCGAGTTCCTGACTATCACCAGCCAGATCTCGCGCGGCGACCTGACCCTGCGCGGCAAGGTGACCAACGACGCCCTGGGCAACGTGGTGGATTCGGTGAACTTCATGCTCGATAACTTCGCCCGCGTCCTGGAGCGCGTGCGCAAGGCCGCCATCGACGTTTCCGCCAGCGCCAACCAGATCCTGGTGGCCTCGGAGGAAATGGCGTCCGGCGCCACGCAGCAGGACCAGGAGATCACCAACACCTCCTCGGCCGTGGAAGAGCTGACCGTCTCCATGAAGCAGGTGTCGAACAACGCCGAGGCCAGCGCCGAAGCCGCGCGCCGCGCCCTGGACGCCGCCGAGCAGGGCAACCGCTCGGTGCGCGACACCCTGGAAGGCATGCAGCGCATCCGCGCTTCCGTGCAGGCCACCGCGAAAAAGATCAAGTCGCTCGGCGACCGGTCGCTGGAGATCAGCGAGATCATCAACGTCATCAACGACATCACCGAGCAGACCAACCTGCTGGCGTTGAACGCCGCCATTGAAGCGGCGCGCGCCGGCGAGGCCGGCCGCGGCTTCGCCGTGGTCGCCGATGAAGTTCGCAAGTTGGCCGAGCACTCCCGCGCCGCCACCAAGGACATCGCCGCCCTCATCAAGGCCATCCAGGCTGAGACCAACGAGGCGGTGGTGGTCATGGAGGAAGGCACCAAGGAAGTGGAAGTCGGCGCCCGCCTGGCCGATCAGGCCGGCAAGGCCCTGGAGGCCATCTCCAGCGTCGTCCGCCAGTCGGCGGAGCTGGTGCAGGAGATTTCCCTCGCCTCCAAGCAGCAGGTGCGGGGCACCGAAGGCGTGGCCAATGCCATGCAGATCATCTCCAGCATCACCCGGCAGACCGCGCAAGGCGCTCGCCAGACGGCTTCCACGGTGGAGCAGATGGTGAAGCTCTCCGAACAGTTGAACGAGGCCCTGTCGCAGTTCCGCGTCAGTGCGTCGGCTGCGGCCTCCGCTCCCGGCAACGGAAACGGCAACGGCAATGCGCGCGCGGAGATGGCGGTCGCGCGTCGATAGGAAAACGATCAGTGGGGCCCCGTCGGCCCCTGAGGAAGCAAGGTGATGAACGCAGCGCTCACCGGGCATGAAATGGCGGAAATCCGCGCCCTCATCGAGGCGCGCTCGGGAATCCTGTTTGACGATTCCCGCGAGCGTTTCTTCTCCACCCGCGTGCGCGAGCATCTGGAGCGCAAGGGGCTGGGAGGAACGGCCGAGCTGGTGCGCCTGCTGCGCTCTTCGAACGTCGAGTACGACGCTTTCCTGGAAGGCCTCCTGACCCAGGAGACCACTTTCTTCCGCTATCCCGCGGTGTACGAGGCGCTGGAGACGCGCGTGCTCCCCGAGATTCGTAACCGCAAGTTCTGGCATGATCCGCGCACCCTTCGTATTTGGAGTGCGGGATGTTCTTCCGGCGAAGAGCCCTATTCCATCGCTCTCACCATCGCGGAGACGCTGCCCTTCGCCGAAGCCTGGGACATCCGGCTCTGGGCTACGGACATCAGCAAGCGCGCCTTGGAATTCGCCGAGCGTGGCGTGTACAGCCGTCGCAGCCTCGCGAACGTGGACATGGGCCGCCGCGAAAACTACTTCACCAAGGTGGGCGAGCAGTTCCAGGTGAAGGCGCGGTTCCGCAACATGATCAGTTTTGCGCCCTTGAACCTGGCGCAGCCCGTTTACATGGGACGCTTCGACTGCATCTTCTGCATGAACGTCCTGATCTACTTTTCCGAGGCGCGCCGCGCCCAGCTCATCCAGCGCTTCCATGATTCGCTCGAGCCCGGCGGCTACCTCTTCCTGGGTCATGCCGAGTTCATCTCCCGGGCCAGCGTGAAGCTGGAAACCATCGTCCACCGCGACTGCCGCATCTACCGCAAGCCCGTCGATCCGCCCGTGCGCGCTGCTGCTGCTACGGAGGGCAGGGAATGAGCCCCAATCAGGAATTCGTTGAGGTCTTCCTTACCGAAGCCTCCGAGCACCTGCAGTTCCTGCGCGAGTACTCCGGCATTCTGCAGGACCCGTATCCGGCGGCTGATGATCTGGAGCGCCTCTACGCTGCGGCGCACACCCTCGCCGGCGCCTCCGCCATGTACGGCTACCCGCAGTTCTCCGAGGTCGCGGGCAAGCTGGCCCACATCTTCCAGTACGCCATGAACGCCTCCGTTACCCAGGAGGCCGCGGCTCCGCTGGTGGAGTTCATCTCCGAGGCCGTCTCCGTTCTCGAATCCGACCTGCTGCTCATCAGCAACAACGCGGTGGAGGCGGAAGAAGAGCTGGCTGCCTTCAAGGAGAAATTCCCCTTCGCCTTCCAGATGCATGCGGAGGAGGCCTGGTCGGAACCCTCGGCCGGCGAAAGCGAAGAGCCGGCTTCGGCTTCGGAAGATTCCGCCGCGCCCGCGTTCGAAGATTTGCCGCCAGACGGCGACGTTCCTGACGAGATTCTGGAGTTCTTCGTTCCGGAAGCGGAAGAGCACCTGCAAGTAGTGACGGAGTGCCTGCTGGCGCTGGAAGCGAACCCCAACGACGAAGATATCCATCGCCTGTTCCGCGCCATGCACACGGTGAAGGGCTCGGCGGCACAAGTGGGCCTGCACCGCATCGCCCGCGTGGCCCATCGCGCCGAGGATCTGGTAGGCCGGCTGCGCGACGGCGAGCTGCGCCCGAGCGCCGAGATCGTCGATATCTGCCTGGAGGCGGTGGATACCCTCAAGAAGTTCCTCTACCGCCAGTGGAGCGATGAAGCCACGTTGCAGTCGGTGGTGAAATCGCTGCTGACCCGCATCGCCCGCCTGGCGCCGGAAGAGTGCGATTCCGCATTGCCATCCGCGTCTGCAATCACGCCGCTAGAAGCGGCCGAATCCGTTGTCGAGGAAACGGCGGCCGAAGAGGGAAGCGCCCAGCCCGCGCCGGCCGTCGAATCTCCCCTCGCCGAATCTGCTGCCCCCGAAGTGGTTCTGGCTGAGGCGGAAGCCGAGCCGGTGCTGGCGGGCAAGAAAGAACTGGCGGCGATGCCGCAGTCCAAGTCGGTGCGCATCGCGCTCGAGCGCCTGGACCGCATGATGAACGCGGTGGGCGAGCTGGTGATCAACCGCACCCGCATGATGGGCCGCGTCTCCGAATTGGAGCGCCTGGCGGACGTCCTCAACTTCTCCAAGGCGCGCATGTCCGAGAAGGTCTCGGAGTTCACCGAGAAGCATGAGTTCAGCCGTCTGCCCAGCGCTTCCCCCATGCCCTTCAAGGCGGCCTTGTATCGCGCCGCCCTTTCCGGCTATTCCCACGCGCTCGATGACGGTCCCTCCGAGTTCACCGAGCTGGAGATGGACCGCTATGACGACTTCAACATCCTCTCCCGCTCGCTGACCGAGATCTCGGCCGATATCACCGAGGTGCTCACCCAGCTCGATGGCTTCGTGCGCCGCGTGGATACCGACATCGACGAGTTCAGCAAGCTGGCCCACCGCCTGCAGGACGAGATCACGCAGGCGCGCATGGTGCCCATCGGCAACCTGTACACCCGCATCTCGCGCACTGTGCGCGATGCTGCCAAGGCCGCCGGCAAGCAGGTGGAGCTCGACTTGGCGGGCGCGGAAACCGAACTCGACAACAACATCATCCAGCAGATTTCCGATCCGCTCATTCACCTGGTGCGTAACTCCGTGGCCCACGGCCTGGAGCGCTCGGAGGAGCGCTACCTGGCGGGCAAGCCCGACGTGGGCACCGTGGCCGTCCGCGCCTACCACCGCGGCAACCACGTCTACATCGAGGTCGAGGACGACGGGCGCGGCATCGACTACGAAAAGGTCCGCAACACCTCCATCGAGGCCGGCCTGGTCACGCCCGAGGACGCGGCTTCCATGGCCGAGCGCGACCTGCTGGAGTTCCTCTTCCATCCCGGCTTCTCCACTGCGCCGCGCAAGACCGAACTGGCGGGCCGCGGAGTGGGCCTGGACGTGGTCCGCGCCAATCTGGCCGCGCTCAACGGCGAGGTCGAGATCGACACCCAGTTGGGCCGCGGTACCCGTTTCACCCTGAAGGTGCCGCTGACGCTCATCATCTCCCAGGCGCTGTTCGTGCGCTGCGGCACGCACAGCTTTGCCATGCCGCTGGCGTTCGTGGAGGAGATCCGCCGGCTCAACCAGTCGGAGATCGAGGAAGTGGGCGGAAAGCTGCTCACCCGCGTGCGCGACGTCGTCACCGAGATCGTCCGCCTCGACCAGCAACTGGGCCTGGAGCCCATCCAGCCGGTCAACGGCTGGTACCGCATGGTGATCGTCAACGTCGCTGGCCGCCAGGTGGGCGTTGTGGTCGAAGAAGTCCTGCGCAAGGACGAGATTGTGATCAAGAGTTTGGGCGAGTACCTGCGGAACGCCAAGCTGTTCCCCGGGGCCACCATCGCGCCCGACGGCAGCCTGATCCTGCTGATCGACGTGAACCGCCTGGTCGCAGGCGAAGCCATGGAGCGCCGGCCGCTGATGGCCGCCGCCACCGTGGCCCGCGTGTTTGCGCCGGGCGCTGCCGCCGTGGCCGCAGGGACGCTTCCCGCCGCCGTCGTGGACGCCGTTCCCGAGGACAAGGTGGTGGTGCTCGCCGACGATTCCATCAGCGTGCGCAAGTTCGTGGGCCGGATGCTGGAAAAAGCCGGTTACCGCGTGCGGCTCGCGTCGGATGGACTTGAGGCTCTCGAGATCGTCACCCAGTCACGCTGCGACCTGGTCGTGACCGATCTCGAGATGCCTCGTACCAACGGATACGAACTGATGGCTCACCTGCGCCAGGATGCCTCGACGGCTGCGTTGCCGGTCATGGTCGTAACCTCGCGCGCCGGCGCCAAGCATCGCGACCGCGCCCTCAAGGAAGGCGCCGTCGCCTTCCTTACCAAGCCCGTGCAGGAGGATGCGTTCCTGGCGGAGGTGGAGCGCCTCATCGGTCCCGCTCAGCCGGCTGCCGCTCCGGCCGTGGAGGCTCTCTCGTAGGAAAGGATCATGCAAGGATTGGGCAAAATCCGGGTGCTGGTCGTGGATGACTCGGCCTTCATGCGCAAGGTCCTGCAGAGCCTCATCAACGCCGACTCGCAACTGATGGTGGTGGGCGAAGCCCGCGACGGCCGCGACGCCGTCGCCCAGGCCGAAGCGCTCAAGCCCGACGTCATCACCATGGACATCAACATGCCGCACATGGACGGCCTGCAGGCTACTGAAATCATCATGGGCTCCAACCCCCGACCCATCGTCATCGTCAGCTCCGAATCGCGCGAAGGAGCCGAGCCCACGCTCAAGGCGCTGGAGCTGGGCGCCATCGATTTCGTCGCCAAGCCTTCCGGCGGCGTCGATCTCGATATGACCGTGGTGCGCGAAGAGCTCTGCCGCAAGCTGCGCCTGGCCGCCAAGGTGCGCGTGGTGCGTACCGCTACCCGCTCGCGCCTGGGCCAGGAGATCGCCAGCGCCGTGCCGCGCACCGAGCCCGGCTCCAAGCCCGCGGTTCCGGCCGGCCGTTTCGCCAGCGCCGCTTCCGCCGCCAACGGCCGCTTCCCCTTGGTGGTCATCGCCTGCTCCACCGGCGGCCCCGCCACCCTCATGAAATTGTTCCCGGCTTTCCCCAAGGATTTTCCCGGTGCCGTGCTGGTGGCCCAGCACATGCCCGGGATGTTCACCGCGCAATTCAGCCAGCAGCTCGCCGAGACCTGCGCCATCCGTGTGAAGGAAGCTGAGCCCGGCGAGATCGTGCAGCCGGGCACGGTGTACGTTTGCCCGGGAACGCACCACATGCGTGTTTCGCCCACCGGACGCATCCAGCTCGATGACGGCCCGCGCATTTCCGGCTACCGTCCCTGCGCTGACGTCACTCTGGAAACCGCCGCCGCCTACGCCGGTCCCCTGACCGTGGGCGTGGTGATGACCGGCATGGGCAACGACGGCTGCCGCGGCATCCTGGCGGTCAAGCAGGCCGGCGGACACGTCATCGCCCAGGACGAAGCGACTTCCGTCATCTTCGGCATGCCCGCCGAGGCCATCAAGACCGGCGCCGTCGACCAGGTGGCGCCGCTCGACGCCATCTATGCCGGAATCGAGAAGCGCGTGCTCTACGTCTACGGAGCGCAGAAGGTGGGTGTGCTGTGAGGATCGCGCGCAAAGAAAGCCGTCGCGCCCGCGGGCGCCGCAGCGAAGCCGTCATCCTGTTCGCGGTCGGCTCCGCCACCTTCGCCATTGCCGCCCAGGCGGTGGACGAGATCCGTTCCACCCAGGGCCTGTGCCCGCTGCAGTTGCCCGCCGGGCACAGCCACTTGGCGAAAGTCCGTTACACGCTGGAGCGCGGCTCCCGCACTTTCTACGTGGTGGACATGGCCCGCCACTTCCGCGTGATCGAAACCGCGCCCAACCGCATTCTGCTGTTGCGAGGGGTGCCTGTCGCCCTGCTGGTGGCCGGCGTCGATCGCATGACCGAGATCGTGTCCGTGCGCGCCCTGCCGCGCGCCTTCCGCGGGGAAGAGCGCCGCTGGTACCGCGGCCTGGCCCTGGTCGGTGACCAGGTGGTTCCGGTCGTGAATCCCGAAGCGTTCCTCAGCAGGGCCGAGCAGATGGTGCTGGGTGCCGCACTTGAGGAAAGCCCGTTGGAGCTTGTGTTCACATGATTCCGTCGGCGACCAAGTCGTATGTGTTGTTTCCGTTGGGCAAGAAGCGTTTTGCCTTGCCCGCGGAGACGGTGACCGAACTGGCGCGTCCCGACCGCCTGCAGCCTTTTCCGCACACCACTCCTCTGCAGGCCGGAGTCCTCGTGCGCCGCGGCCGTATCCTGCCCGTGTTCGACGTCGCCCAGGTGCTGGTTCCAGCCGCTGCCCCGCCGCGCCGTTTTTATCTGATTGCCAATCGCCGGATCGAGAGCGTGAGCGAGCCTACCGCCATCCCGGTTTCCGGCGAATGCGAACTGGCCAGTCTGGCCATGATCCCGCCCACGGGCCGCCTTCCCGAATATGTCTGCGGACTGCTGCCGCTCAAGGATGAGCTGGTCGAGGTGGTCGATCTGGAGGCCCTGGCCGCCACGGAGGAATCGCGATGAGCACACAAGCCATCGACACCGCGCCCCGCGTGCTGCTGATCGACAGCAACGTGTTCTTTGCCCGCCGCCTCTCGGACGCACTCAAGCACGAAGGCCTGGAGGTGGTGCACAGCACGCAGTCGGCGTATGCGCTCACCATGCTGGAATGGAATCCGCCCACCGCCATCGTTTGTGCCACCAACCTGCGCGAGCTGGGCGCCTACGAGATTTCGCGCATTCTGAACGGCGACGCGAAGACGGCCGGCATTCCCATCATTGCCATGGGTGACGGCGGCGACCAGGCGCTCATGGAAGCGTTCCGCGCCGGTTGCGACGATTACGTGGACCGCCGCCTGGGTCCGGAGACCATCGCCAACCATGTCCGGAGCTTCCTGCGCAGCCATCAGGAGGGCTTCCAGCCGACCCAGATGCTGGAGCAGACCGAAACCGCGCTCAGCGGCAACCTGCAGCACCTGGATCTGCCGGGGGTGGTCCAGATGCTCATGCATTCGCGCCAGACCGGCGCCCTGCACATCAACGCCGCTTCCACCGATGGCGTGCTGTTTATCGACGGCGGCGAGATCAGCCATGCCGAGGTCGGTGAGATGGTCGGCGACGACGCCGTCGTTTTCATCGTCAAGAACTGTAACGGCGGCGCCGATGGCGTCTACAAGTTCGTTCCTGGAGCCACGGCCGGCACCCGCACCGTGCTCAAGTCGGCCACCGAGCTCATGCTCGATGCTTTGCGCGAGGTGGATGAGGACGAAGAGGGTGCCGCCCACGGAGGTACGGAATGAGCGACATGTCCACTTTCACCGGGATGGCGGGAACGCCGCCGCGCGAATCCGTCGTCACGGAAGCCCCCACCGTCCTTTTCATCGACGACAGCGCCACCATGCGCGAGGTCATCAAGGTCGCTTTCCGCCGCGAGAACATCCAGGTCATCGCGTGTCACGATGCCGCCACCGCGTTCGCCCAGATCGAGCAGTCCCGCCCCGACATAGTCATCTCGGACGTCATCATGCCCGACAAGGACGGCTACGAAGTCTGCGAACACATCCGCAATCACCCCGCCCTGAGGAAGATTCCCGTCATCCTCATGAGCGGAGTCGTGAATAAGCAAGTGGCGGAAAAGGCGTTCGCCGTCAAGGCCGACGAGCTGATCCGCAAGCCGTTCCAGCCCCAGGATCTCATCACGCGCGTGAAGCATCTGCTGCATCCCGCGGCGCCCGCCCCGCAGCCGGTTTCCGCTGTGGCCGCGAACGCCGCCCTGAGCAGCATCTTCTCCGGGCAGCCCGGCAATGGAACGAACAGCGGCGACGGCAAGCAGCCCGCCGCCGCGCGAACCCTTGCAGCACCTACCGCTACGGCGCCGCGTGCGCCGGCTCCGCCCGCTGTGTCGCGCGCCACGGGTGCGCCAGCTTCGCCGGACGCCGCCCGATTGCGCATGGAGATTCTGCGCCTCGAGGGTTTGGTCAAGAAGTTGCAAGCAGAATTGGAAGCCGAGCGCGAATACTCCCGCGCCCTGGAAGCGCACTTCAAAACGCTGCAGGGAGGGGAGTAGGAAGGTTTCGGTGAGAGGGCACGGCTTTAGCCGTGCCGAGAGCGAGCAGAATCGTCGGGGCTTTAGCCCCGGCTCAAGCTTGCGTCGGCCCTCAGGGGAGGAGCGACGCAATAACGGGGCGCCCTGTGGAGAGAGCAGGGCGCCCTTGGTTTTTCCTACGTAAACAGAAACTCCTTCGTCCTCAAATCCCGGATCGTATCCCGCAGTTTCGCCGCCTTCTCGAACTCGAATTTCTTGGCCGACTCGCGCATTTCGGTCTCCAGCCGCGCGATGTAAGCATCCAGCTCCTCCTGGTTCTTGAAGTCGGGCATCTCTTCCAGCGCCGAAGCCGTGAAGTCGGCGTAGTCGGCTTCGACGATGGAGGCCAGCGACATCTCCACCGGTCGCACGATGGACTCGGGCGTAATGCCGTTGGCTTCGTTGTAGGCGTGCTGGATGGCGCGGCGGCGGTCGGTTTCGTCGATGGCGCGGCGCATGGAATCGGTCATCACGTCGGCGTAGAGTATGGCGCGCGCGTTCAGGTTGCGGGCGCAGCGCCCGATGGTCTGGATGAGCGAGCCGGCCGAGCGCAGGAAGCCTTCCTTATCGGCGTCGAGGATAGCCACGAGCGACACCTCGGGCAGGTCCAGGCCCTCGCGCAGCAGGTTGATGCCGATCAGCACGTCGAACTCGCCCTTGCGCAGGTCGCGCAGGATCTTCACCCGCTCCAGCGTCTCGATCTCGCTGTGCATGTAGCGGCACTTCACCCCCACCTCGCCGTAGTATTCGGCAAGGTCTTCGGCCATGCGCTTGGTGAGCGTAGTCACCAACACGCGCTCTTTGCGTGATGCGCGGTCGCGGATTTCGGCCAGCAGGTCGTCGATCTGCCCCTTGACCGGCCGCACCTCGACTTCGGGATCGACCAGCCCCGTGGGCCGGATGATCTGCTCCACCACCACGCCCGCGGATTTCGTCAATTCATACGGTCCCGGCGTGGCGGAAACGAAGACGGCCTGGTTCACGCGGTGCTCGAATTCCTCGAACGTCAGCGGTCGGTTGTCCAGCGCGGAGGGAAGGCGGAAGCCATACTCCACCAGGGTCTGCTTGCGCGACCGGTCGCCGTGGTACATGCCGTGGAGTTGGGGCACGGTCTGGTGCGACTCGTCCACGAACAGCAGGTAGTCGCGCGGCACATAGTCGAGCAGCGTGGGTGGCGCCTCGCCCGGCAGGCGCCCAGAAAAATGACGCGAATAGTTCTCGATGCCGTGGCAATAGCCGACCGTCTTGATCATCTCCAGGTCGAACATGGTGCGCTGGTGCACCCGCTGCGCCTCGACGGTGTGGCCCTGCTTCTCCAGTTCCTTCTCCCACCAGGCCAGTTCTTCCTTGATGGAGACGACGGCGGCGTCGCGCGTCTCCTCGGACATCACGTAGTGCGTCTTGGGATAGATGGGCAGGCGCACGTAACGTTGCTTCACCGTACCGAACAGCGGATCGATCTGTGAAAGCTGCTCCACCTGGTCGCCCCACAGCTCGATGCGGTAGGCCATGTCGTCGTAGGTAGGGAAGACCTCGATCACGTCGCCGCGGACACGAAAAGTCCCGCGGCGAAAGTCGGTGTCATTGCGCTCGTAAAGGATCTCCACCAGCTTGCGCACGATGTCTTCGCGCTTGATTTTCTGGCCCTTCTCCAGAAACAGCAGCATGCCGTAGTAGGCCTCGGGCGAACCCAGGCCGTAGATGCAGCTCACCGAAGCCACGATCAGGCAGTCGCGGCGCTCAAATAACGACCGCGTCGCCGAAAGCCGCAGCTTGTCCAACTCGTCGTTGATGGTGGCTTCCTTCTCGATGTAGACGTCGGCCGCGGGAATGTACGCTTCGGGCTGGTAGTAATCGTAGTAGCTCACGAAGTATTCCACCGCGTTCTGCGGGAAGAACCCCTTGAACTCGTGGTAGAGCTGCGCAGCCAGCGTCTTGTTGTGGGCCAGGACCAGCGCGGGCCGGTTGATGCGTTCCACCACCTTGGCCATGGTGTAGGTCTTGCCTGACCCGGTCACGCCCAGCAGGACCTGGTGCTTCTCCGCGGCGAGCAGCCCGCGCATCAGGGCATCAATGGCCGAGGCTTGGTCGCCGCGCGGCTGGTAGTCGGAGTGGAGATGGAAGTCCATGCGAACTTTTGATTATAGATTCACCACGGAGACACGGAGACGCAGAGGGAGTCGCACGAATCCGCGGCAGGCTATTTCCACCGATGTCCGACCAGGTCGGCCTGGTAGCTGCGTTCGTCCAGGCGCGTCAGCCGTTTCTCCATCCATGGTCTAAGCAGTGGGGTGTGGAAGATGTCGCAGAGATAGTTGGGGATGAACCAGACCTCCCTCTCGGAGGTCATCCAGTCGAGATGGTCGAAGCGCTTGAGGTTGACCGGACGCGAGAAGTTCCGCAAGGTCCGCTCGCGGCGAAGGTTGAAATACGAATTGAAGTAGCTCATGGCCAGCTCGCGCAGCGAGCGATACACGGGTTCGCGGTAGCGGCAGGAAGCGAAGTTCGACGCTGCCACTGCGCCCCAGTGCCCACGGACCTTGAAGACGGCCAGCACGTGGTCGGTATCCTGCTCGGCTTCGAGGTCGACGAGCAGCGGGGGAAAACCCAGGACGCGCAGCGCGGCGGCCGCGAAGATAGCGCCTTCCAGGCAATGCACGGTGCGCTCGCGCAGGACGCGCCGCGGCGACCAGCAGGTCATGGCCAGATGGTAGCGAAGGGAATCGAGGAAGCGCTGCACGCCGGCGGGCGTCTTGAAAGAGCGCAGGGTGCGCAGCTCGGCGCGTGTGAACCCGAAGGTGTTGCTCACGCGCCCGCCGCCCCAAGCCGCTCAAAGAAGAATCTCGCCACGGAGACACGAAGGCACGGAGAAAGGCTCAGCAGGAAACCGTTCATCCTCTGTGCCTCTGTGTCTCAGTGGTGAGTTGGAACAGATCGGCCCACTGTTGGGGCGAGTCCACGAGCACGTCGGGCGGGGCGGCCTCGAGCGTGTGCGGCACGAAGCCGTAGCTCACGCCCACAGTCCAAACGCCGGCGTTGCGGCCGGTGATGACATCGATGTCGCTGTCGCCGATGATGACCGCTTCTTCCGGCAGGGCGCCGCTTTCCCCGAGCAGCGTCTGGACGCCCAGCGGGTCGGGCTTCTTGGTATGGAAGCTGTTGCCGCCGTACACGCGGAAGAAGAAGCCGGCGAGGCCGAGTGCCTCGAGGATCTGTTCGCTGGGCCGCACCGGCTTGTTGCTGAGCACCGCCATGCGGAAGCCGTCGTCGGCGCCGTTGCGTTGAGAGCGCAGCGCCTGGAGCGCTTCCTGAACCCCGGCATAGACGTAGGTGTTATCCAGCTTGTGCTCGCGATAATGAGCGAGGAAGAAGTTCAACGCCTCGGTGACGAAGCGCTCCTCATCGGGATCGCCCAGGGCGCGGCGCACCAGCATGGGAGCGCCGTCGCCGATGTACCCGGCGATGACGTCGCAAGGCAGTTCGGGCTTGCCGTAGTGGCGGAGCATGGCGTTGACGGAATTAGCCAGGTCCAGGCGCGAGTCCACCAGGGTGCCGTCGAGGTCGAAGATCAACAGCTTGAGGTCGGACGCGGGAATAGGGCGCAGCACCTTCACGGTTTTTCAGTATAGCGCCCGCAGACGTTCTAAAATGCTGGCTAAGGCCGTATTCTGCGCACATCCGCTCCGAGGTGAACATGGGAAGCAAGGCTGAGGCCAGAGCGTCGTCGAAGGCTGCCGTCGTGGAAGCGCCGCGCGCCGACAAAGGCAAGGCGGAGAAGACCTGGCAGGGACTGACGCGCAAGCAGCTCATCGAGATGTACCGGCTGATGTTCCTGTCACGGCGGCTGGATGACCGCGAGATCCTGCTCAAGCGCCAGCAGAAGATCTACTTTCAGATCTCGGGCGCGGGGCACGAGGCCGTGCTGGTGGCCGCGGGTATGGCGCTGAAACCCTCCTACGACTGGTTCTATCCCTACTATCGCGACCGAGCCTTCTGCCTGGCGCTGGGCATGACGCCCTACGAGCAGTTGCTGGAGGCCGTGGGCGCGGCCGATGATCCCAACTCCGGCGGCCGGCAGATGCCCGCGCACTGGGGCCACCAGAAGCTGAATATCGTCAGCCAGTCGTCGCCGACGGGCACGCAGTTCCTGCAAGCCGTGGGCTGCGCCGAAGCGGGCCGTTACTTCGCCCGGCATCCGGAAGCGGCCCAGAAGGTCGAAGGCGACTATCGCCAGTTCAAGGACGTGACCTTCCAGGGCGACGAAGTCGTGTACGTCTCCGCGGGTGACGGCACCACCAGCGAGGGCGAGTTCTGGGAAGCGATGAACTCCGCCGCCAACCTCAAGCTGCCGGTGTT
>DATIGQ010000153.1 GCA_035454605.1 Terriglobales bacterium | reverse complement strand
CGCTCAGTTGGGCTCGCTCGATGCCGGCAAGACCGCCAACATCGTCGTCGCCGATGGCGACCCGCTCGATGTCCGCACCGACGTCAAGCGCCTCTTCATCGCTGGCCGCGAGGTCCCTCTCACCAGCCGCCAGACCGCCCTGCGCGACGCCTATATGAACAAGTAGCGTCCCGTGGGAGGAGTGTGCGCGCGCTGAGGTTCGTATCAGGGCACGCCTTCAGCCGTGCCGCAGCGCAAGTTCCAGGAACTGCGGCTTTAGCCGCTGCGGCTCCAGACTCTTATTCGAGAGTGATCTTGCTCTGTCATCCCGAGCGCAGCCCGGTTCGTACGCCTCGGCGGACGAACCCGGCGAAGTCGAGGGACCCCTATAGCCGGCAACCATCCATGGTGCAGCGCGGACTTAGGCGTGATTTTGATTGACCTTCCATTTGTGCTCCCGGAGCCTGCCCTGAGCCTCCTTTGTGTTCCCTTCGTGCCCTTTGTGGTTAGAGCTTTTCTCTGTGCCCTCTGTGGTTAGACTCGGCCCTCCCTTTACACCTTTCGCGCCCGCCCATTACACTACTGGTTTTGCGGAATCTTGCGAGGAGGGGCTCCCTCATGGCGGCCGTAGACGAAAAGGTCAAGCAGATTATCGTGGAGCAGTTGGGTGTGGACGAGGGCGAAGTGACTCCCAACGCGTCCTTTGTGGACGACCTGGGCGCCGACTCGCTGGATACCGTCGAGCTGGTCATGGCGTTCGAGGAAGCCTTCGACATCGAGATCCCCGACGAGGACGCGGAGAAGATCCGCACCGTCAAGGACGCCATCGACTACATCGGCAAGAGCGCCAAGGCAAAGTAACCGCGTGGGCGAGGCGTCCGGGCCTCGCATGCCCTCCGGCCATTCCCCGACTGGCACCGGACGGCTGATTCAGGGTGAGTGGAGGATCCTCCTACTTTGAGCCGTCGAGTCGTCGTCACTGGCGTCGGATTGATTTCCGCCGTCGGCAACACTGCGGAAGAAACCTGGAAGAACCTGCTCGCCGGCAAGAGCGGCGTTGCCCGCATCACTCACTTCGACGCCTCCGATTTTGCCTGCAAGATCGCCGCCGAAGTGAAGGGCTTCGACCCGCTCGCCTTCATCGAGAAAAAAGAAATCAAGAAGATGGCTCGCTTCATTCACCTGGCCATCGCCGCCTCCGACGAGGCCATGAAGCAATCCGGCCTCCAGGTCACGCCCGAAATCGGTCCCCGCGTGGGCGTGCACATCGGCTCGGGCATCGGTGGGTTCGACGTCATCGAGCGCGAGCACGAGAACTTGCTCAAGGGCGGCCCGCGCAAGATCTCGCCCTTTTTCATCCCCTCGGCCATCGTCAACCTGGCCGCCGGCCAGGTCAGCATTCGCTACCGCGCCAAGGGGCCCAACGAAGCCACCTGCACCGCCTGCACCTCCAGCGCCCACTCCATCGGCGACGCATTCCGCATCATCTCCCACTGCGATGCCGACGTCATGATCGCCGGCGGCACCGAAGCCGCCATCACTCCCATGGGCGTGGGCGGGTTCGCCGCCATGCGCGCCCTCTCCACCCGCAACGACGAGCCGGAGAAAGCCAGCCGTCCCTGGGATTCGGGACGTGACGGCTTCATCGTCGGCGAAGGCGCCGGCATCCTCATCCTGGAAGAGCTCGAGTTCGCTCGCAGCCGCGGCGCAAGGATTCTCGCGGAAGTCGTGGGCTACGGCATGAGCGGCGACGCCTATCACATCACCCAGCCTTCCGAAGATGGCGACGGCGCCTACCGCGTCATGACCGCCGCCCTCCACGACGCCAAGCTCCAACCGAGTGACATCGGCTACATCAACGCCCACGGCACCTCGACGCCCATCGGCGACCGCCTGGAGACCATCGCCATCAAACGCACCTTCGGCGACCACGCGAAGAAAGTAGCCGTGAGTTCCACCAAGTCCATGACCGGACACCTGCTGGGCGGCGCCGGCGGCCTGGAGGCCGGCATCACCGTGCTCGCCCTGCGCGACCAGATGCTGCCCCCCACCATCAACCTCGACGCGCCCGACCCCGAGTGCGACCTCGACTACGTGCCCAACCACGCCCGCAAGGCCTCACTCCAGTTCGCCCTTTCCAACTCCTTCGGCTTCGGCGGCACCAACGGCTCCCTTATCTTCCGCCGCTGGGAAGAATAGGCTCACCCCACCGACTGGAAGCGCAGATTGGACCGGAGGGGATCCAGGACCTCTTGCGCCGCATGAACTTCCCCTCCTGATTCCGCTTCCACAAAGAAAACGGCGCAGCCCGAAAGCTGCGCCCGTTGTTTTTGAGTGTGACTACTTCTTTGGGCTCTTTTCGGTCGGGCAGGTCGTTGACATCATTTCCACCTTGTCCGCCTTCCACTTCTTTTCCGCCTTGCCTCCGGCCGCAGCCGCTGCCTCCCACTGGCCAGACACCTTTATCTGGTGCCCGACGTGGTCCTTGAGGTCCGTGGCGGAAACGAGTTGGACTGGTTTGTTGCCTGCAGGATTGGTCAGCGTGTACGCGCCGCTGGCATCCGGTCCGGCCAGGCAGCCGACCAGCGTCTTTTCCTCCGGAGCCGGGGACGTCGCCTTGGCTTGCGTCGGCTTCGCCGCCGGCTTGTCAGACGGTGCCGTACCCTGCTGGGCCGCCAGCGTCACGGCCACCGATAGGACCAGTGTGCATACGATGAATGCGTAGCGAAGATGATGCTTGGTCACGTTTCCTCCTTCTGCGATGTAATGATGTGGTTATCCGAGCTTGATGATGTTGACTGCATGAAACAACCGCGAACCCTGGTTCGGTGCGAACCAGTGTCACTCCGGGTAGCCGCGGGTTAACGAATTTCCAACGGAACCAGAAATCCGCCACGCATCGTTCTTCCGGCGGTACACAATGTCTAGGGTTATGTAGGTGCCGGCATGAGGGTGCGTATCCCCGGCGGTGCCCCTGCCCCAAGAAACTCGAAGAGGGATGCCCCGCGGGTTATATAGATGCAAACCCGCGCGGGCCGAGTTGTGCGGACAATAACGATTGCCAAGCGGGAACTCGTCAATCCAGCCGCGGTGCCGGATCGTCCCACATGTGCTGCGTGATAACGCTGCGGACCGCAGCTACGTCTGCTGCCGCCGGCTCGCACGGCGTTGCGCTCGCCGCCCGAGTTGAAGGAATCATCAGCAGGATGGCAACCATCGCTCTCATCGCATTTCCCCATTCCAGGAAAAACGCGGCCGGCGAACCGGCCGCGCCTCTTGATGCGCTGCGATCACAGGATTTCAGACATCTGCCGCTTCAGCTCCCGTTTCTGCTGCTCGATCACCCGGCGTTGTTCTTCGATCTGTCGACGCATTTCCCGCTTCGCCTGCTCCATGGAGCGCTGCACGTCCGCCCGGCTCAGCCGCAGCACCTGGACCGCCTGCTCCCGGGCCTGGGCCGCCTGCGTTCTCGCCTCGCGCCGGACGCGCTCGACTTCCGGCTTGATCTTTTCCATTTCCAGCCGTAGCTCGTCCATGTCCTGCCGGAAGTCATCCATGTCGAAGTCCAGGTCGAACTCCGGCAGGTCGAAGCGCAGCATGGAGGAGTCGTCGTTGCCCCTCCTCTCCGGCAGATTCAGGGTGAGGGTCTGCGTCTTCTTTTCGCGGATGATGCCTACCGACAGCGCGCCGCTCTTTTGCCGGCGCATCGCGCTCCGCCAATCGCCCGTATCCGCGATCTTCTCGCTGCCCACGCTGACGATCACGTCGCCCGCCCGGAAGCCCGACGCCTCCGCCGGGCTGCCTTTCTCCACTGAGCGCACTAGCACGCCGGCGCCGTCCTTGACGCCGAAGAAGTCACCCAGCTGGTTGGTCAGGTTTTCCACCACTAGGCCGTTGCGCGCCACCGAGGTGCGCACCATCACTTCCATCGCCGGCACCTTCGGCATCTTGGGCATGACCATCTTGTACTTCTTGGCGTACATCTTGCTGCGGTCGCCGAGGGTCGCGGTCAGCGTCATGGGCTGGCCTTCGCGGCTGATGCCCAGCTTCACGCTCCGGCCCGGAGGCGTCTCATGGATCATCCGCCGCAGCGCCTCAGCGCTCTCCACCCGCTGCCCGTTGAAGTCGAGGATCACGTCGCCGACCTTCAGTCCCGACTTGCCTGCCGGCGCATCCTGGTCCACCAAACGTACTTCCACGCCCCGCTCTTCCTTCAGCTTCAGCGCGGACATGCGGTCCGCGGTGACATCGGCGACATCCACGCCCAGGTAGGCCTTGCGCCCTCCCAGCATCACCATGCTCTCGTCGTCTCCGCCGACGGCCCACACCGCGGGCTGCGACGGATCGCCCTCGCCGTAGATCATCACCCCGGCCTGTCTCGCCGCCGCCATCGACGGCACCAGCAGGACCACCGCCATCGCTCTCATCATCCAGGTACGCATGAAGTTCTCCTTGTTCCTTCTCCGCCTACTTCTTCCCGCGGCGGATTTCGATATTCCCGTTGGTGGTATGCAGTTTCAGCACCGGCCCACCTCCGTTGATGCTGCCTTCTACAAAAATCTGCTTCGGCCCCCAGTTCCCACCCTCGGTGGTGACTCGGAGCTCGGAAAAGTCGGACTTCACCCAGTGACCGTCGCCCAGGTCCACCACGCCGCGCACCGTCACGCCCATGGCCGGCGCAAGGTACACGATGATGTCCCCGGCCTGCGTCTCCAGGTGCGAATCCGTGAACTTGCCACGTCCCAGAAACTCGGCAAAGATGGGTCCGCCGGCGGTCTCAGCGCGCACTCCCTGCGTCAGGTTGAGCAGCTTCAGGCCGCCTCCGGCAGTCTCCGCCCGCACCGGCCCGGTCGCCGACTCCAGATGGATGCCGCCTCCTGCGGTCACCAGCACCACGCCGCCATTCACCTTGCCCACCTGAATGGAGCCGCCCGCGGTTTCCGCGTGCAGGTCCTTGTCGCATCTCGATACCTGGATGCTGCCGCCAGCGGTGTTGAGCACCGCCCCATTGCCCACCGTGCCCACTTCGATGGAGCCCCCCGCAGTCTCTGCCAGCAGGCGGCCTTTGATGTCGCGCGCCGCGATGCTGCCCCCGCTGGTGCTCAGGCCGGCGTCACCGCCCACCGCGCCCACGTCGATCGATCCGCCCGAGGTCTCCGCGCGCACCGCCCCGCCGATCTGGTCCAGCGTGATGGATCCCCCCGCCGTCGCCGCGAACGCCTGCCCGGCCAGGTTGCGCATATCCACGCTCCCGCCCGAGGTCTCTACTTTGCCGATGGTCAGCTCGCGCGGCACCGTCAGCGTGAAGTCTGTGGAGACAGAACGCATCTTCTGCGGACCCTGCCACTCGCCCTCCACATACACGGTATCCGCTTTGCGCACCACGTTGATGGCGAATGCCTGGAACAGTTTGCGCGCCGTTTGTTCCCCGCCCTTATGGGTACGCTTCCTGATCACGAAGGTGACGTTCGGCTGGTTGGCTCCCACCACCGTGACCGACCCCATGTCGGTCACCACTTTCAGGTTGCGCGCTCCGGGCAGCGAGCCGGTCATCTCCTCCACCCACTTGTCCCCGTCCTTGTAAATGCGGCTGTCGATGTTGCCGCTCCCAACGTCGGTGTGGAGCGTCTGTGCCCAGGCGCTCCCCGCCACCGCCGATGCCAACATGACAATTGCGACTTGAACCGACTTCTTCAAAATGCCCTCTTCCTTTCTCCTGGTACCCCATGTTTGCGCCCTGCTCTTCGGGCGCAAACGCGGGCTAACGATGCCCTCGTCGTTCTCACTCGCTAGTCGATCTCCGGCAGAGTCGCCAAAACTCTCCGCGATTCATTGCGGATGTACTTGTTCTCGTCCTTCTGGGCCAGTTGTTCCAGTGCCATCCGCACGCTGCCGTCACCCTTCACCGGCTGCAGGATCTGGATGGCTTCCGTGCGCACCCCGGGGTTGGGATCGTTCAGCAGCGCTTCCAGAATGGCGTCGCGCACGCGCAGGTCTTCCGCCACGTACGGCCGCAGGCCTTCCAGCGCCTTCAGCCGTACGCCGGGGTTCTTGTCGTAACGCAGCGAATACATCAGGGACTCACGCACGCGGTTGTCCTCGGGGTTCTGGGTCAGCAGGTTCACCGAATCCAGCCGCACGCCGGAGTTGGTCTGGCTGCGGGCCGCGAACAGCAGTAGTTCCTGGATGCGCGGATCGTCCAGCGAACCCTGCGCCGATTCCCTCTGCACCTGGTCGTACTGGATCTCGACCAGGTTGGAACGCGGGTCGCGATTGATGGAGCGGATGCCGGCGATGGTCGCCTGCGCGGGTTCGGAAGTCGGGCCGATCGCGGGATGGCCGTTCTGGTTGAGCACGCCATAGGTGGTCATGATGCCGGCCGCGAAACCCACCATCAGGATGCCCGCCGCCAGCGCGGGAGAGTAGCGGATCTGCCGCAGCCACGCCCCCGGATCCAGCACCCACCGCCAGGCCGCGGCCTGCGTCACCGACTCCAGCGATTCCTGCAGCCGCATCCGCGAGGAGGCCAGCAGGTTCGGCGTGGGCTCCAGGCGCGGTCGCGCCGCCAGGCCGGCGCGGAATTCCCGGGTCGCTTGCAGCTCGGCCGCGCAACTCGTGCAGCGCTCCACGTGCTGCTCCAGCTCATGCCGCGCGTCGTCGGCCATCTCGTCGTACACGTACTCGATCAGTCCGTTCTTCACGTATTCACAGTTCATGGCAAACTCCTAACGCATCTCCGCCAGCGAGGCCCGCAGTTTCTGCGTGGCCCGGAACAGCGTGTTCTTGGCCGTGTCCTCGGTGGTTTCCAGCATCTCGCCGATGGTCCTCAGCTTCAGCCCGTGATAGTGCTTCAGCTCGAACACCATGCGCTCCCGCGGCGTCAGTCTCTCCAGCGCGCCCGCAATCTTCTTCCCCAGCTCGCGCCGCATCAGGTCGCGCTCCGGGTTGGCTCCCGCCCGCTGGTCCGCCACCTGGTCCAGCAGGCTGAATTCCTCGCCTTCCTTGTCCACCGCCACGTTGGCGCTTTCCTTGCGCACGTTCTTCTTGCGCAGGTGGTCCAGGCACAGGTTCACCACAATGCGGTAGATCCAGGTGTAAAAAGAGCATTCGAACCGGAAGCTGCCCACGTTGCGGTACGCCTTCAGGAACGCTTCCTGGTAAATGTCCTGGGCGTCCTGCTCCGAGCGCGTGAGGTTCAGCGCCAGGCGCAGCACCGCCTGGTCGTACTGGCGGACCAGTTCCTCGAAGGCGGCGCGGTTCCCGCGCTGAGCCTCGCGTATCAGAACGCTGTCGTCCACGCGACTCAGACTTTGGGTGACCATCTGTCCCTGAAGAGGTCTGCTTCCGGGACCACCGCCCACCGCCGGGATCAAGCTAGCGGCTTCGGCCGGCATCGGCTGCTCCTGCAGGGTCCTGGGGCGACTCCAGTATGCCCTACAAATCTCACTCCATGTCATTGGACGAGCCCGTGAAAGGATTGTGAGCAAGCCGCGAGCCCGCAGGCCCGCAAGAATCAAGGGCTTGCTGGGACGAAAAGGCCAATTTCCCAGCGGCCTGAATGTCGTCGGGGCCTTGTCCCTTGTCATTTCCGAGCGAGCGCGAGGGAGGTCTGTTCGCCTCGGGCGGACGGCCGCACCGAAGCGCGCATCGAGGAATCGCTATTCCCATCCTCAGCGGCTGTGGGTCCCAAGGTGCTGTCAAGTCTTTTCTTATCTCGAGTCCCAAGCCATTGAAAGTAAAGGAACTAACCCTGCTCCATCGCCAGGCGGTGCCCAAGCAATTTGCTATAATTGTAAATTGATATATGTAACTAGAGAAATACAACCCATGCCCCTCTACTCCTCCCCCGCCAAAGCTCAGGGAGAGGAGGTCGAAGTCCGGTTCCTGCTCAAGGCCCTCACCCTGGGCCTGGCCGTTTCCAAACCGTACGGGGACAACATCCCCTACGACTTCCTGGTGGATAACGGCCGTTGCATCTTCCGCGTGCAGGTGAAAAGTGTCACCCGCTTCGACCTCGGCTCCTACCGCCTCTCTACCGCTCGCGGCGGCCGCCTCAAGTCGCCATACTCGGCCCACGAGATCGACTTCCTGGCCGCCTACATCATCCCCGAGGACGCCTGGTACTTGCTCCCCGTCCGCGCCTTCACGCCACGCAAGTCCTTGCGTCTCTGTCCGCGCAACGGCCGCCCCGGCTCCCGCCCCCGCCGCCTCGAACGCTACCGCGAAGCCTGGCGGTTGCTGCTGGGTTGAGCCCGCCACAATCGACTTGGCTCGGCTCACATAGCTCCACGCGCCACGTCCTAACCCTAGGAACATCTGGGGGGACTCATGATCAGAGCTGTTTCCGTCACCGCCTTGCTCTTTTTCCTTGTTCCTCCAGCGGGGTCGCAGACTGCCCCGGCTACGGAACCTGGCATTTCCGACTGGCGGCAGGATATCGATGAGATTGTTCGCGACATCCGCGTGTTCCACCCCAACCCGTTCACCAAGGTGGGCGAACTGACTTTCCTTCGTCAGGCCGAGGCACTGAAGAATGCCGTGCCTTCATTGACCGAAGAGCAACGCGTGGCCGCCGCCATGCGCCTGGTCGCATCGCTGGGTGATGGCCACACGCAGCTCGAACCGGACAGTTCAGCCTTCGCGTTCTGGTACCCCATCCGCATCTACGAATTCACCGACGGCTTCTTCGTCACCAGCGCCCACAAGTCCGTATCCGACCTGGCAGGGGCGCAAGTCCTGGAGATTGCCGGCCACCCTGCAAGTGAGGTTGTCGCCGAGGCACGCAAGCTAATGGGCGCCGACAATGTCTTCCACCGCAAGGAGAAGCTGTACGCCCTCCACAGCGCGGCCCTGATGAAGGGTCTTGGTTACACAGACCCCGGCGGCCAACTGAAAATCAAGTTCAGGCTTCGTGACGGCAGGGTCGTGGAACGCGACCTGGTTCCCACAAGAACGGACGATCCTGCTTACAAGGGTTTCGAGGCCGCCTTCGAGTGGCAATTCCGCCGCGAGATGTTCGGCGTGCCCTTCGGCAAGGCCGACGACTGGATCAGCGCATACAGCGCCCTGCCTTCCGTAACCTTCCGAACCGCGGACACATCCCGCCCCCCCCATTTCATCTTGGGGGGTCCCTACGTCTCCCGGGCCATGCCGCAACATCACGCCTACTACGTTCAGATGAACCAACTGGACGACACCGAGCTCATCCCCTTCCTGCAAGCCGCGCTGCGGGAAGTGGACCAGCTCAAGCCGCGCCGCCTCATCCTCGACTTGCGCTACAACTTTGGCGGAGACGGCAGCGTCGTCAACGACATGATCGCCGAGTTCGTCACCCGCCAGAACCATCCGCCATGGACGGAGCTCTACATTTTGACCGGCCGCAAGACGTTCAGCGCCGGCATCATGGCCCTGAGTGCGTTTCTGAAGCACACGCGACCGACTCTGATCGGCGAGCCGGCGGGAGCGGCGCTCAACAGCTTCGGCGACGCCACCTCGCGCAAGTACTCCCGCACTGGACTGCACCTTTATGTTTCCACTCTGCGCCACCAACTGAGTGCTTCCAATGATCTTTCCGAGTTCATCCCCGTGGATCTGCCGGCTCCGTTCTCCTTCGCGGACTACGCCGCGGGACGCGATCCTGCGCTTGATCCCATCCTGCGTGGCGAAGAAATGCGCAGCATCCCCGTCATCGCTCTGGCCAACGGTGGCGTCGCCGCCCGCAGGGCTTATGAAGACCGCAAGGCGCGGTTTGCCAGCTACGACTGGTGGAGGCCGCCGCCTGAAATCGACTTGCGTAATGCTTGCCAGATGCTGATGGATCAGAAGCGCATGCCTGACGCCCTCGAGACCTGTCGTCTGAATGCGGACATCCATCCTTACATCTGGAACGTATGGCTCAACCTGGGGCGCGCCCAGCGGCTCTCCGGGATGCAAACAGAAGCTTTGAAGAGCTACCGGCGCGTCCTGGAGGTCGATCCCAACAACTTCAACGCCCACGCGATCTGCCCGCTGCTGGCGAAAGCATCGATGTCCGATGGCCTTCCCGTATGCGAGGCCTTCAAGTAGATGTCGGCGCTCATTCCGTCTCGACCGAGTTTGCTTCTCTGCCCGCGCGTCAGTCGCCACGGCTATCAGCCGCTACCTCTGGAACGCTACCGGGAGACTTAGCTGTTGCTGACCTCAAGCCTGTCTCCTGCTGCCCTTCCGAGCCCGCCCGACCGAGCTGCGCGGAAGGAGGGTAGCCCGCTGTCGGAACATGCCTTGACGCAACCACCTCGAGCCCCGCAGGGGCGCTAGAATGTGAGCACACGGCGTCAGCCGTGGGTCATTTGGGCCCCTGAAATCCCAAGCCCCGGAGGGCGAAAGAATGGCGTCCCCGGCCTACAATCTCGGTCTTCTTGATGGGGAGGTGCCCTTGAAGCGAGTCGTCCTCTTGACGATTGCCCTCTTCTCCCTAGGCGTATTTGCCCAGGGTTCTTGCACTGCCATTCGTGAAGCTCAGAAGGCGACCTACGGCTTTCGCCCAAGTAAGGTCGACGAGAAGACAAGGGACGCGAAGTCTGCGGCGATGGATTCCTTCTGGGAGCTGGTCAAGAAGGAGATGCCAGATGGTGTAGCGTGCTTGCAGGACCTGCTGGCCGAGGAGAAGAGCGATCCTTTCTTTCTCTTTGATGGGTCTTCGTTGCTCTTCAGCTTAGACCAGTCTGAGCGGTCCGGACGCATTGTCGAGGAAGCCGTCTACCAGTCCGATCTCAATGAAATCGATCCAGCCGGATACGTTCGATTGCTCCTGCAGCTCTCCTTTAGCGATGTTGACACCGGCCGCCTGGCATCCCGCTATCTCGAGCACCCCAATGTGACGGCCTACGTGCCGCAACATGCCCTCACTTTGGACAGGAGTCTCGGAGCCGTCTTCCTCTATGGGAGCATGACACCCGAACGCGCGGATGGTTATCTGACGAGTGCCCTCGATTCGGAGAACAAGGAGACCAGGGACGTTGCCGCGCTCACGCTGGCACTCAGCATGACCGAAGCCGGCTTCAAAGCTCTGACTCAGTTCCAGGGTTTGAAAGCGTTGCCCGAACCTTATGCAAAGCAGGTCCGACAACTTCGGACCTATTCGCGATACGAGCCACCGAAGCAACCGCCGAAATTCAGCCGCGAGGAGGTTCTCGAATACATCCGTCTTATTCCGCATACCGAAGAAGAATTCCACAAAGCACTCGACCGGCAGGAGGAATACGAGAAACGCCATCCGGAGCCGGACCTTGGTCGCAAGGCCGACAGTAAAGGAGTAGTCGCCGCCGTGGCCCGCAAGATCGAAGAGGCTCCGCCCTTTCTGGGTATCGCCGGTGCGAAGCGGTTCATTGAGAGTGCTGTTGCCAATCTCTCTGAGAAGGACCTGCCGATGATTCGCGAGGCTCGACGAAGCTCACTACAAGGACTCTCCGACGAGAATCTGTATGAGTACTTCTCCTACACCCAGATCATTGAGGGAATTATCAATCGGCTCGATCTTTACAAAGACTACCGTATCCACCAGCCCGATTGAGGAGCGAACCCTCTCACCAAAAACACCACGGCCGGCGGACTTGCCATCCCGCCGGCCGTTGTTTCTTGCTGGAAACCGGAAACTGGAAACTGGGTTCTATTCCGCTTCTTTCTCCACCACCACTTTGATGGTGGCGGCGACGTCGCGGTGCAGCTTCACCTTCACCGCGAACTCGCCCAGCGCCTTGATGGGTTCGTCGATCTGGATCTTGCGCCGGTCGACTTCGAAGCCCTGCGAGGCCAGCGCCTCGGCGATGTCCACCGAAGTGACCGAACCGAACAGATGCTCCTGCTCGCCCGCCTTGCGCTGGAAGGTGAGGCGCGCGCCTTCCAGTTGCCCGGCCAGGGCCGTGGCCCCGGCCTTTTCCTGCGCCGAGCGCCGCTCCGCCGCCTGCTTCATCTGCGCGATCACGGCCCGGTTGGCCTTCGTGGCCTCGATGGCCAGCTTCCGCGGGATCAGGTAATTGCGGCCGTAACCCTCGGCCACCTTCACGACCTCGCCGCGATGGCCCAGCTTGGCCACATCTTCTTTCAGAATGACGTCCATGCAATAACTCCTCGCTCTTGGGTCTTAGCTCTTGGCTCTTGGCTACGACCGATTGCCTTCGGGGCCTTTGGCCAAAAGCCAACGGCCAACAGCCAAGAGCGGTTTCGTTATCGAACCGCAAAGGGCAGGAACGCGATGTTGCGCGCCTGCTTGATGGCGTTGGTGAGCCGCCGCTGGTGCGGCGAGCACACTCCGGTGACCCGCCGGGGGACGATCTTGCCGCTCTCCCCTACGAACTGCTGCAGCAGGCGCACGTCCTTGTAGTCGATCGAGTCGATTTTCTCCACGCAGAACTTGCACACCTTCTTGCGCCGGAAGAACTTGCGCCCCCCCGGCCCGCCGGACCGTGGACCTCCAGGTCCACGCCGCGGCCCTGGACCCGTCGCTGCCGCCGGTGCCGGCGCCGGCGCGGGTGCCGGCGCCGGTGTCTCGGTTGCCCCGTTTGCCGCCGCCGGAGTACTGCCACTCTTAACTTCTTCGTCAGCCATGATTCTCCTCAGTTGAGCTTCCAGCCTCTAGCTACCATTTAGGAAGCAGTAGCCTAAGAATTTCCGGCTTCCTGCCTCCTGCGTCCTGCCACCTAGACACTAACCGCCGCTTGCTCGCCGGGCGCTTCCGTCTCCGGTTGCGCCGCGCGCCGCACCTTGGTCGCGCGGATGGCCTTCACTTTGGCCAGCCGCTTCTGTTCCTGGTCGATGCGCACGGTCAGGAACTTGAGCACCGGCTCGCTCACCCGCATGCGGCGCTCCAGCTCGTGGATGGTCTCGCCCGCCCCTTCCAGCGTGAACAGCACGTAGTTCCCCTCGCGCGTCCCGCGCACGTTGTACGCCAAGCGTCGCCGTCCCAGGCGGTCAATGCTCTTGATGACTCCGCCGGCCCCGGAAACGTTCGACTCCAATCCCTGAATCAGCTTTTCCACCTCTTCGTCCGCCACATCCGGCTTGACGATGAACATCACTTCATACAAACGTTGCATTCGTTTTTCCCTTCTTGAAACTGGAAACCTGAAACTCGAAACTGTCTCCTTGCGTCCTGCCTCCTGCCACCTCTTGCCTCGCCACTCGCTACTCGGTACTCGCTACTCGCTGGTTGAACCGGTTCATCGCCTGCTCCGGGCCTTCTTCCACGATCACCCGGGTAGCCTCGGCGGCGCGGTCCAGCATCTCGTCCACCGCCGGGAGCTGCGCTTTCTTCCACGGCGAGGTCACATACCGCGCGCCGTCGCCGACCGGGTGCCCCGGGTGTACGCCCATGCGTACGCGCACGAACTCATTCGTGTCCAGCGCCCCGAAGATCGACTCCACCCCGTTGTGCCCCGCCGACCGGCCGCGCCGGCGGATGCGCAGCGTCCCCAGCGGCAGGTCCAGCTCGTCGTAGAGCACGATCAGGTCCTGGGCCGGATCGACCTCGAACTCCCGCACCAGCTCGCCCACCGCCATGCCGCTCAGGTTCATGTACGTTTCCGGCTTGGCCAGCAGGACCTCGTGTCCTCCCAGCTTTGCCTTCGCCGTGAGCGAACGACAGCGGCGATTGCTCACCCGCGCCCCGCACTGCTCGGCGATGCGGTCCACCGCCAGGAACCCGCTGTTGTGCGGCGTGAACTGGTACTCGATGCCCGGGTTGCCCAGCCCCACGATCAGCTTCATGCGGCCGGTTTCCCTCGCACCTACTTCTCCTTCTCCTTCTTCTCCTTCTTCTCCGCCTTGGGAGCCTCGGCCTCCGCCTCCCCTTCGCCCTCGACCTCCTGCTTGCCCTTCTTGATGAGTTCGGGCTCGGTCGGCGCCGCGATCGCGGCTTCCGCCGCCGCCTCTGGCGTGGGCGCCACTTCTTCCTTGATGTGCACGATGTGGGCCACCGGGTAGTTGGCGTCGGTCAGGAACTTCAGCTTCTCGCTGTGCGGCAGGTCGCTGACCCGCAACACCTTGCCGTGAATCAGCTCGGTGACGTCCACATCGATGTGGCTGGGGATGTCCGCCGGCAGGCACTCGAGCTCCACTTCGCGCAGCACCTGCTCCAGGATGCCGCCCTCGGTCTTCACGCCCGCCGGAACACCCTGCAGCAGGATGGGCACTTTCACCTTCAGGCGTTCGTCCATCGCAATGCGCTTCAGGTCCACGTGCAGCAGGGCTCCGTGCACCGGCTCGTACTGCCAGTCCACGATCATGGCCCGGGTGCGCTCGCCGCCCACTTCCAGCTCGAAAATGGTGTTGTGTCCCGACTCGGAGTGCAGGATGTGCGTGATCTGCTTGGGATTCACACTTACCGCCACGCTGTCCTTGCGGGCCCCGTACAGCACGCCCGGGATGCGGCCTTGCCGGCGCAACCGCCGGGCTTCATTGGTCCCGCGGGCTTTCTCCCCCCGCGGCTCTGCCACTACCAGTTCTGCGTTCGCCATATCTCCTCTGCGTCCTCGATTCGCAACTCGGTACTCGGTACTCCTAACTCGACAACGTGCTGACCGACGTCTCCTCGTGAATGGACTGGATGGCGCGCGCCGTCAGTCCGGCGATGGACAGCACCTTGATCTTGGGACAGCGCTGCGCCTCGGGCTTCAACGGGATGGTGTTGGTCACCACCACTTGCTCCAGGCGCGAAGCGGCGATGCGCTCGATGGCCGGCCCGGAAAGCACCGGATGGGTGGCGCAGGCGTACACCGTCTTCGCTCCTGCGCCGTAGAGCGCCTCCGAGGCGTTCACCAGCGTGCCCGCGGTGTCGATGATGTCGTCCAGGATGACGCAGGTGCGGCCCTCGACGTCGCCGATGACGTGCAGCACTTCGGCCACGTTCATCTCCGTGCGCCGCTTGTCGATGATGGCCAGCATCGAATCCATTTTCTTGGCGAAGAAGCGCGCCCGCTCCACGCCGCCCGCGTCCGGCGAGACCACCGTCAGGTCCGCCAGGTTCAGCTCCCGGAAGTGGCTCACCAGCACCGGGGAAGCGAACAGATGGTCCACCGGGATGTTGAAGAAACCCTGGATCTGCGGCGCGTGCAGGTCCACGATGAGCGCCCGGTGCGCACCCGCGGTGGTCAGAAGGTCGGCCACCAGCTTGGCCGAGATGGGCGCCCGCGGCTTGTCCTTGCGGTCCTGCCGCGCATAGCCGAAGTACGGGATCACCGGCGTGATGCGCCCCGCCGAGGCGCGCCGCAGCGCGTCCATCATCATCAGCAGCTCCATCAGGTTGTAGTTCACCGGGTCGCAGGTGGGCTGCACCACGAACACGTCCGCTCCCCGCACGTTCTCCAGGATTTGCACGTAGATTTCGCCGTCCGAGAAGCGGGTGAGGTTGGCCTGGCCGCGCCGCATCCCCAGGTGCGTGCAGACCTCGTCCGCCAGGGCCGGATTGGCCGTCCCCGAGAACACCTTGAACTTGTCCGCGCGCCGCACCCGTGGCTTGCGCTCCGGCCGGGGCTGCGCCCCCGGCCGCTGCTCCTTCTTCCCCGTCGCCGTCGTTACCGTCGTCGCCATGGCAGTTCCCAGTTCTGTGTTTCGTACCCGGGTTTCAGTTGCTCGTGCTCTCGCCGTCTCGCGCGCGCTGGCCACCCTTCGCTCCGCTGACTACGCTCCCGTGCCCTTGCCGTTCCTTTCCCCGCTGCTGCCCAGTACTCCCTTTGCCGTCCCGCTCGCTGCTTACTCCCTCGTGCCGTCCCTCTTCCCCTTCTGGCTGGGCGGCTTGGATTCGAACCAAGACTAGGTGCTCCAAAGGCACCTGACCTACCATTAGTCGACCGCCCAGAAAAACCAGTTTCCGGATGCCCGTTGTCCGTCGAACATCCAAACCAAAATCAAGCCCACAGGCGCTGCCAGTAAGCGCGGCGCGAGAGCGTCAAGGTCGCAACCGCGGGCACGCCCAGTTTGCGCAGGCGGGCGGCGGCGCGCTGGGCCTTGTCGCGACGAGCGAACAAGCCATAGAGCGCGGAACCGGAGCCGGAAAGCGAGGCATAGCCCGCGCCCAGGCGCTCGAGGAGCCGCTTCAACTCACCCAGTTCAGGATGCTCGGAAAAGACGACACGTTCGAAGTCGTTAGCGATCCCGGCACGGACAAGGTCGAGAAGCAGTGCCTCGGCCCGGTCCCGGCCACGTACACGGCCCGGGACACCGGTTGCGGTACCCGCCAGCCACGCGCTCAGCGCGTAACCAGACAGACTGATTTTATCGGAGGCGGCGGGGGGCGTCAATTTGGCATTTCGAGCGCGTTTTCCGGGCCTATCCGCGACCAGGTCCGCGGGCGGAACGTGGTCTTCGAGCCGGTCCCAGGCGGCAAAGGCGGCGGGGGTGGAGACCGCAATCTGCGGAGTGACAAGCACACAAGGAAGCGGCAGAAGATCGGGGAGCGGATAGACCTCTTCGCCACGGCCCACGCCGAGGATAGTGCCGCCGATCAGGAATAGAGGCAGGTCGGAGCCGACTTCGGCGGCAATGCTCTGGCGGGCGGCGGGCGAGAGGCGCTTTTTCAGGGTGCGCTCGAGGGCGAACATGGTAGCGACCGCGTTCGAAGAGGCTGCGCCCAGGCCTCCCTGTACTGGCAGGCGTTTTTCGATGTGGATGCGCACGCGGGCGCGGGTCTTCAGCGCGGCGAGCACGAGCTCGGCGACGCGGTGGCAGGTGTTGGCGGGGCCGGCGGGGACACGCGGGTCGGCGCAATCGATCTCGATGCCGGAGCCGCGGCCGACCTCGACGCGCAGGCGGTCGTGCAAGGCGATGGTCTGGTAGACGGTACGCAGGTCGTGGAAGCCGTCCGGCCGCCGCGGGCCGATGGAGAGCCCGAGGTTGATCTTGGCGAAAGAACGGACGGTGACGGGCATGGGGAGGAGATTCTAAACCAGCAGTCAGCAACGAAGAGCCCAGAGGGGCGAACAGCCCATCAACGCTGCTGCAGCCTGATGGAAGGCAGGCCGATGCGGCGCAAGAGGTCGCCGAAGCGGGGATCGCGACGCAGGTCTCGGAAACCCGGCTCGACCCCCACATACAGGAGCCCTTCCGAACGTTCGGCATAGCCTTGCTCCAGATAGCGGAAGGCGTCGTTGTTATCGCCCAGGGCAGCCGCCAGGATGGCGAGATAGAGGGCGGGAACGTAATGCTCACGGGACAGCGCCTTGAGCCGATCCAGTTTGTGCCTAGCTTCTGCGACCCTGCCGGCATGGGCGTAGGTACGCCCCAGCACCATGTGGAGCGCCGGAATGCGATCGAAAGCGGCGGGGTTCTGACGAAGACGGGGATCGGATTGTGCTGCCTCAAGAGCCTGGGCGTACATTCCTTTCCCGTCGTAAGCCATGGCCATCACCAAGCGAGCCTGGAGGAAGGTGGGGTCGAGTTCCAAGACGTGGTTGCACTGGGTGATGGATTCGTCGAAGCGCTGGGCCATGTAGAAGTACCAGGCCAGACCAAGGTTGATGGGCAGCGACTTGGGATCGTATTGGAGAGCATGCTGAAGCTCGGTGAGAGCCTGGTCCCAGCGGCCGGACTGGGTCAGCAAGCGGGCATACCAATGGTGGGCGGTGGCGTTGTTGGGATCGAGTTCTTCCGCTTTACGGAAGCCCCTCTCTGCGGAGGCGAAATCCCAGTAATAGATAAGCTGGATGTTGGCCAGGGACACGTGGGCTTCGCCTAGGGAGGGATCGAGCTCCAAAGCCTTGCGGGCTTCGTACTCAGCTTTGGGAATCACCTTGGTGGGTTCTACCCAATCGTAGGAAATGGCGCCCAGGAGAATGTATGCATCCGCGAGACCGGCATGGGCGGGCGCGTACGCCGGGTCAATGCGGATGGCCTTCTCAAAGTAGTCGGCACCGAGCTTGACCTCTTGGAGGGTCCGCTGGTTGAGGTGATAGCGGCCCTGTAAGTAGGCATCCAGGGCTTCGGTACTGGCTGGGCCACGACCTGCCAGCCGGGCACGTTCTTCCTGAGTCAGATTGGCCTGGATGCCTTGGGCGATCCCCTGGGCCATGGTTCCAACCAGACTCAGTGAATCCAGGGTCTCGCGCTCGTAGTCATCGGCCCACAAGGACTGCTCATCCCGGGCCCGGATGAGCTTGGCAGTAATGCGGACTTTGCTCCCATGGCGCAGCACGGACCCCTCGACGACGGTATCGACGTTCAACTCCCGGGCGATCTCGGGCAGGGTCTTGTGCGAGTCCCTGTAGGTTTCCATGGTGGTGCGGGAGATCACCTTGACGTTGCGCATCTTGGCCAAGTCGGTGATAAGGGCCTCATGGATGCCGTCGACGAAGGGCACATCGTCCGAACTGCGGGAAAGATTGGCGAGAGGCAGCACAGCGAGCGAACGAATGGGTTCCCGGTCCCGCGCAGCCCAGCGAGGAAACCGGCTGCGCACAGCAGAAGGAGCCAGCCAGACTGCTGCCGCCAACAGGACAACGACAAGCAAAGCCAGCGACAACCAGGCGCTCCGCCCGAAGCGGGTAACGGTAGCGGCTTTTCCGTCCGGGTGCGGCGGTACTTCCTGATCGTGCCCCTCAGCCTGCAGCACGGGGCTGCGTTCTCTCCACCAAGTATCGATCTCCGAGCGGAACGCGTACACCGCGCCCAGCTTCTCGTGCAAATGCCGGTGTACAGGTAACCCTTCCTTCTTCTCCCAGCGCTGGACGGTGCGGACGTCGCGTTTCAGGTAGGCAGCAATCTCCTTCCAGGAATCGAGGCGATCGCCGGAAGCAGGAGTTGGCGGAACGTCCGGTTGAATGGGCTCCCCAGAATCCATGGTCCCCCCTCCGGGAGCAAAGGGCAGCGGGATTCTACTCCAATTCCGCAGCCCTTCCCCAAGGGATACGGCTCGTCCAAGCGGCCTGGGGAGTGGCCCGCCAAGAGGGCTGGGTGTTCCGGACGGAGCCCAAAACCGACAGAGTGCGGCAAAGAGCGGCAGAGGGCTGGCCGCCGCACCTCACCGCTTGCGCGAACTGCGAAGCAACCCTACTGTCGGCCCAAGTCCGGCGACGGCGACCGTAGCCAGGCTGGTGAGGAGACTGAGATGACCTACGGAAAACAGCGATGGCTAGGGGCCCTGCTCGCACTGCTTTGCGGCGTGCTTCTGCCTGCCCAAGCCCAGACACTCCCCGGGGCACCGTCCACACAGTCGCCACGCCCAAGCGGCTTCTGCGATTTCGCCCGCAATCTGGGCATGGATTGCCCCGGAAACCGGGCGAATCTTGCCCAACGAGAGGAACGTGAGCGGCAGAGGCGGTACGTGACGCTCGCGCGAGGCACGCCGATCCACCTCCGCCTAACGCGTTCCTATTCCAGCCGTGAGCATCGTCCCGGTGAAAGCGTCGAGTTGCGGGTTACAGACCCGGTTCGAGCGGAAGGCGTTCTTGTGCTGCCCAGGGGCGCAATCGTCTGGGGCTATGTGGACGCCGGCACTCGCAAGGACGGGTTCTGCATGAAAGGCGAGAGCTTGCACCTCTCCTCGGATCATGCCGAGGCCATTACCGGAGAAATCATCCCTCTGGTGGGTGGAGTTTCAACGGCGGAGGACTTCTGGATGAGGTCCGAGGCCGAGAGGGAATCTCCCTACAAGT
>DATIGQ010000152.1 GCA_035454605.1 Terriglobales bacterium | reverse complement strand
GCCGCTTCGAGCTGGAGTCCTCCGGCAACTACGTTCACGCGCCGCGCAAATTCGTGGCTACCGTTGGGGTCAAAGACCTGGTCGTCGTGGAAACCGCCGACGCCCTGCTCATCACCACCCGGGACCGCGCCCAGGACGTGGGCAAGATCGTTAAGCATTTGGAAGCTAAGAGAAGAAAGGACCTTCTCTAGCTGCTCCCCACTAGCTTTTAGCTAGCAGCTAGAAGCCAGTAGCCGCTAGCCAAGAGCCAACAGCGAACAGCGGTTTTTCCGAGAACTGAGAACCGGGAACTGAGAACCGACATCCACTTCGGCACCGACGGTTGGCGCGGCCTGATCGCCGACGATTTCACCTTCTCGAACGTGCGCCGCGTCGCCCAGGCCATCGCTGCCTACGTCTTGAAGCATGAAGACGCAGGCCGGGGCGTGGCCGTCGGTTATGACACCCGCTTTGCCTCTCCCCGCGCCGCCGATCTGGTCGCGGAAACCCTGGCTGCCGCCGGCATTCCGGTCCTGCTCTCGAACGATTACGTGCCCACGCCGGTGGTTTCTTTCACCGTCCACCATCATCAACTCGCCGCCGGCGTGGTGGTCACCTCCAGTCATAATCCCTGGAACTGGAACGGCCTCAAGGTGAAGGCGCGCTATGGCGGCTCGGCTTCGCCCGAAATCATGAAAAAGATCGAGGAGGAGCTGCGCTCCGGCGCCGCGCCCAGGGGCACGCCCGCTGCCATCACCAAGGCCGACTTCAAGCCCGACTACGTCCAGGCCATCACCCGCCTGGTGGACATGAAGCGCATTGCGGGCGCTGGCTTCCGCTTCGTCATCGACGTCATGTACGGTTCCGGGCGCGGCGTGCTGGCCGGCATCTTCCGCCAGCACGGCATCGAGCACGTCGAGATCCGTAATGACGTCAACCCGCTCTTCCCCGACATCAACCCGGAGCCCATCGAGCCCCACGTGCGCCTGGCCCAGGAAGCCGTGGTGCGCGAGCGCGCTCACGCCGGCTTCATTTCTGATGGCGACGCCGACCGCATCGGCGCCGTGGATGAGAACGGAGCCTTCGTCGATCCCCACAGGATTTTCTGCATCCTGCTCCACTGGATGCTGGCGCGCCGCCAGTGGCCGGGCGAGGTCGCCCGCGCCTTCAACTCCACTCACATGGCGGATCGCATCGCCGCTCGCTTCGGACGCAGGATGCACGTGACTCCCATCGGTTTCAAGTATCTGGGCGCGCTGATGATGGAGCGCGACGTCCTGATCGCCGCCGAGGAATCCGGCGGCATCGGTATCAAGCGCCATCTGCCCGAACGCGATTCCACCCTCAACGCCTTGCTGCTGGCCGGCGTCATGGCCGAGGAAGGCAAGACGCTCGGACAACTGGTCGCGCAGCTCCAGCAGGAATTCGGAGCGCACTACTACGGACGCCGCGACCTGCACATCCCGGATGAGGTAAAGTGGGCAGCGATACGCCGCGCCGAAGGCGACGCGACCACCGCCGTCGGTCGCTATCACATTCTGCGGCGCGAGAGCGTGGACGGCGTGAAGCTGTTTCTCGATGCGCCGCGTGACGGCTCCGGCGCCGAGCCCTGGCTTCTGGTCCGCGCTTCGGGTACCGAGCCGTTGCTACGGCTCTACGCAGAAGCTGCCTCACCCGACCTGATGCGCGATATTCTGGGCCAGGCTGAAGAATTCGTCGCGGCTCAAACAACGACGACCGCACGAAACGGGTAACCGATACCGCCCTTCAATCGTCCAATCGGAGGTTCGTTCGGCCAGAAGCTAGGAGCTAGAAGCTAGGAGCCAAAAGCCTAAGGCGGAGAGCAGACCCCAAGAGCCACCCTTGATTCCCCCCTCCAACCCGCCCGACACTCCCGAAGCCCGGGCCTACAACCGCACCAAGCGCTGGCTCGCCATCGCGGATTTCGTCCTCGGCCTGGTCTTCCTGTTCGTGCTGCTGGCCACCGGCTGGACTCGCGGCCTGCGCGACGTGGCGGTGCGCGCGTCTTTTGAGAGTTACTGGTTCGCGGTTTTTCTCTATGTGTTCATGCTGCTGGCGGCCAGCAAGCTGCTGGGCTTGGGCCTCGATGTCTACAGTTTCCGCCTGGAGCATCGCTACCAGCTTTCCAATCAGAAGCTCGGCTCCTGGGCCTGGGACCAGCTCAAAGGATTCCTCGTCGGCCTCGTCATCGCCACTATCGTGGTGGAACTCATCTATCTGGCCATTCGCATGTGGCCGCAGTACTGGTGGCTGGCCGCCTGGTTCGTGTTCATCTTCCTTTTCCTGTTCTTCGCGCAGATCGCGCCCGTGGTGCTCTTCCCGCTGTTCTACAAGTTCACGCCCCTGGAGGATGAAGAACTCAAGCGCCGGCTCACTGCGTTGGGCGAGCGCGCCGGCACCCGCGTGCGCGGCGTCTACGAATGGAAGCTCTCCGAGAAGAGCAGGAAGGCCAACGCCGCCCTCACTGGGTTAGGCGCCACGCGCCGCATCCTGCTGGCCGACACGCTCTTGCAGAACTACACCCACGACGAGATCGAGGCCGTCCTCGCCCATGAACTCGGCCACCACGTGCATCGCCATATCCCCAAGAGCATCGCGGTGCACGTCGTGACCACGTTCTTCGGGTTCTGGGCCGCGAACCAGGCGCTGCGCTACGCCGTCGAACAGCGCCACATGTTTGAGACCCTGGCCGACTTCGCCAGCCTCCCGCTCCTGGCCCTGGTCTCGACCGTGCTCTCGCTCCTGCTCATGCCGGTGATGAACGCCTGGTCGCGCCACAACGAGCGCCAGGCCGACCGCTATGCTTTCCAAGCCGTGCCCAGCGTCGCGCCCTACATCAGCGCGCTGAACAAGCTGTGCGCGCAGAACCTCGCCGAACGCACTCCCTCGCGCTTAGTGGAGTGGCTCTTCCACTCCCACCCCGCGATTTCGCGCCGTATCGCCGCCGCCGAGAAGTTCGCCGCCGCCAAGGAGCAGGCTTCCTGCTCAGCGGCGTCTCCTTAGAGTCCACGGTCGAAAACGTCGCAGCTTGACGTACCGGTCCGCCCGAGAGAGACTCTCACCGTCTTCGCGTGAGTCCCATGAGCGCAGCGGGGCCCGGCACGCGTTTCCAAGGTGCCCCACGGTCAGTTTTCCAACCGCGATTTTCAGGCGACGATGAAGGCGAAACCGCAACGCAAGCAACAAAAGATCGCCACCTCTCCCGGCAAGGCTGGCGCCAATAATAAAGAACTCACCATGCGGAACCTGCACGGTGTGGAACAGAGCTTCTACGTCATCGCCGATTCCCTCAAGGAACTCATCGCCTATGTGGACTCCGAGCTGCGCTTTCGCTTCGCCAATCAGGCGTATCAGAGGTTCTTTGCCGAGCCAGGGGAGGACCTGACGGGGGGCCACTTTGCGGAGATTGTGGGCGCCGAAGGCTACCGCATTCTTGGGCCCTACATCCAGAAAGCAGTCTTGGGCAAGCCCGCCAGGTATGAAGGATGGCTGACTAGCGGCCGTCGCAACGAACGCCGGTACGTGCGCATTGACTATATTCCGGAGATTGGCGTCAACGGACAGGTGTTGGGTGTCTTCATCATTCGCAAGGACCTCACCGACCTCAAACGGGCAGAAAGGCACTTTCAGGCCATCGTGGAATCGGCGCCGGATGGCATCATCATGATGGACCCGAGCGGCAAAATCGTTCTTGTGAACGCGCACGCGGAGCAAATGCTGGGATACGCCCGGGATGAGTTGGCGGGCCAACCGCTGGAAATGCTGATGCCGGAGCGGTTCCGCAGCCGCCACGTCGCGCATCGGGGTGAATACATGCGCCAGCCGGTCGCCCGCACCATGGCTGCGGGGCTGGAACTCTATGCCCTCCGCAAGGACGGCACCGAGTTCCCGGTGGACATCACCTTGAGTCCCATCGAAACCAGCGAGGGTATGCGCGCAGTCGCCATCATGCGCGACGTCACCGTCCACAGGCAGTTGCTGGAGAAACAGAAGGAAACCGCCCTCTTGGAAGAGCGCAACCGGGTGGCCCGGGACGTTCATGACACGCTCGCCCAGGGCTTTGCCGGCATCACCCTGCATCTCGAAGGGGCGGAGGATGCCCTTGCCGATGATCCCAAAGAAGTGCGCCATCACATCCGCCGGGCGCGCGAGCTGGCGCGCCGCAGCCTGGAGGAAGCCCGTCGCTCCGTCCTGGCCATGCGTCCTGCGTCGGCCAAGAACCTGGTCAGCGTCCTCCGGGAGATGGTGGCGGCGATCAACCCGGGCACCCGTGCCCAGGTGGAATTCAGCCTCCGCGGAATCTACCTTCCGCACTCGCTGGAGGTGGAGGAGAACCTGCAGCGCATCTGTCAGGAGGCGCTGAGCAACGCCCTCAGGCATGCCCGGGCCGAGCACATCCGCGTCGAGTTGGAGTACGACTCGCAGCAGACACGGCTTTGCGTTTCAGATGATGGCAAAGGGTTAGCCCTAAAGAGAAGGCGCCCGGGCTTTGGTCTCATCAGCCTCCAGGAGCGTGCCAAGCAGATCGGCGCGCGCCTCGTGCATGAGAGCAGCCGCGGAAAGGGAACACGGGTGGAAGTTACGGTTCCGGCGGGGGCTAAAAGCGACGACGGTGCGCGCTCGTGAAGAAGCGCTCGGCTCGCCGGCGTTCTGGGCCCATCCGGGTTCTCGTTGCAGATGACCATCCCGTGGTGCGCGAAGGCCTGGCGGCGCTCATCAATCGTCGGCGGGATATGAAAGTCGTATCCGAGGCCGTGAACGGCCAGCAGGCCTGTGAGGAGTTCCTCCGCCATCACCCCGATGTGGCGCTCCTCGATTTGCGCATGCCGCAGATGGGGGGCCTCGAGGCCATGCGTGCCATCCACCAGAAGCAGCCCAAGGCCAGGGTCATTATTCTCAGCACTTACGGTGGTGAGGAGGACGTGTACCGGGCCATCCGGGCGGGTGCGAAGGCCTATCTGCTGAAGGATTGTCCGCGCGAGCAGTTGCTGGAGGCCATCCGCGAGGTCCATGCAGGACGCACCTTCATTCTCCCCACGCTGGCAGTAAGACTGGCCGCCCAGTTGACCAGGCCCCATTTGACCGGCCGTCAAATGGAGGTGCTGCAGATCCTCGTCACCGGCAAAAGCAACAAGGAGATTGCGGCGCAACTCGGAATCACCGAGGGCACCGTCAAGCTCCACGTCAACCAGATCTTCAAGAAAGTAGGCGCCGGCAGCCGCGCCGAGGCCATCACCGTCGCCCTCCGCGAGGGGATTGTGCATCTCACCGAACCGTACTTCGCTCTCTAAGCTCACTGCAGGCTCCACCTTTTCCGGATATCACTTTGGTTATAGAGAGACTTATAGACACTGGGGAATTGACCGCCCACAGGGGAGCGGCATACAAGTGCAACGTGCCACGGTAGGTATCGCCCTGCCAACCGGGCGCCTGTGAGAGGCGAATGGAACGGAACCGAAGGAGCAGCCTATGGCTTCTCTCGCTAGCGTTGTCGTTGCCTCTTCCGATCCCGAACGCATCCGCATGCTGTCGGGTCTGTTGGGATCCTGCGCCGTAGCACCGATTCTTTCCCCTTCGCTCGCTGAAGCCTTTGAGGTCCTAAAGCGCCAGCCGGTTTCCCTCGTGGTCTGCGATGACCACCTCGTGGATGGCAGCGCCCGGGACTTGCTCCTCGAGGTTGCCCGCCTCCCTAGTAGGACGCCGGTGATTGTGGTGTCGGTTCGCGACGATTGTGACTACTACTTGGAGGTCATGGAAGCCGGGGCTTTCGACTATGTGGCCTATCCCGCGGACAACGCGGAGATGGAAAGGGTAATGAAAAACGCAGTCGCCGGTGACGGCATGGTGGCGGGTTCGGCCTGAGCGAGGCCTAAATCCCGGGGCGCTCCCGGAAGTGTCAGGCCTGTACGACCCGCGATTCACCCGGAGCGCCCCGGGGTCGCCAGTTTGTTGAGTGAAGGAGAACGGGCCGGAAAGACCCGGCCCAGCGGAGTAGCCAATGACCTTGCGACGCGCTTTGACGCAATTACTCGACCTGGGGCCGCAGCCCGGCACGGAAAAGATACGCCTGGAGGAAACTGCCCTGTGCGTGGACTGCGAGACACTGACTCCGGCCCGCGGTACTACCTGCATTGCGTGCGGAGGAAGGGCCCTGCTCAGCCTCAAGCGCGTGCTCGGCGGCATCCGCCCCGGAGATTCTGCCCGCCTGGTGGAAACCCGCCGCTGGGTCGGCCCGCTTCACCGTCGCCTCATGCCGGCGCGCAGCCACCGGGAATTCGCCGCGGAACTGCGGTCAGACCAGCTTCTCGAATCTGCGCAAGCCAATGTGGCCCAGGTTTCGGAAGCAC
>DATIGQ010000151.1 GCA_035454605.1 Terriglobales bacterium | reverse complement strand
CAGTGAATCAATGAACACCGATTGGAGACGGTGCGTTTTAATGATTCAATGATCCGCTGATTTACTGATTCAATCATGCGAATTGCTCTCTTTGGCGGGACGTTTGACCCGGTGCATCGCGGGCACCTGGCGGTAGCGCGGAGAGCGGTGCGGCGCTATCAGCTGGACCGCGTGCTGTTCGCTCCCGCCGACCTCCCGCCGCACAAGCTCAAGCGTCCCCTTACGCCGTTTTTCCATCGCCTGGCGATGCTGGCGCTGGCGGTTTCCGGAGAAGGCCGTTTCGTGGTCTCGGCGGTGGATGCCGCCAGAAAGCGCACGCGGGCCAGCTATTCCATCGAGACGGTTCGCCGCTTGAAACGGCACCTCAAGAAAGGCGACCGCCTGTCTTTCCTCATCGGCATGGACGCCTTCAAGGACATCGCCATCTGGTACCGGCCGGAGGCGCTGCTCCAAGAATGCGACTTCATTGTGGCCAGCCGCCCGGGGTTCTCCTTGAAGGATGCGTTCGATGCCCTGCCCGCCCGGGTGCGGCGCAAGGCCGTGCCGGACCCCAAGCGGCAGGCGATTGCGCTGGGAAAAACGACCGTCTACCTGATGAGCGGGGTGCGCGTGCCCGTCTCCGCCACCCAGGTGCGGGCGGCGGCGCGGCGCGGCCAGTCGCTCAAGGGAATGGTGCCGGCGGCGGTGGCGAAGTACATCAAGAGGGCGAGTCTGTACCGGCGGTAGCCCCGCTCCGATTGAATCCGTGAATCATTGAGTCATTGAATCCATAGAACTGCGGGAACACGTGTGAGCCGCTTCAGGCGTTCTCTGTGCCTCTGTGTCTCGGTGGCTTATACTGGCTGCGGAACAATCCGAAACGAATGAGCACTGCGCAGATTCGCCGCCAAGTCACCCAAGCCATCGCCGCCTGCCAATCGAAGAAAGCTGAAAACCTGACCGTCCTGGAGATGGACGCGGCGGCCTCGGCCTTCACCGACTATTTCGTCTTGTGCACGGGGCTGAACCCGCGCCAGATCCAGGCCATCTCCGACGAGGTGGAGGAGAAGCTCAAGAAGGCCGGATTGCGGCCGACCCACGTCGAAGGCTACCAGCAGGCCGAGTGGGTGTTGCTGGACTACGTGGACTTCGTGGTGCACGTGTTCAGCGAGCGCGCGCGCAGCTACTACGACCTGGAGCGGCTGTGGAAGTCGGCGCGGCGGCTGGACCCGGCGACGCTGAAGGCGGCAGCACCGCGGGCCCGGGCCGGGGCGCGGCGCGCCGCCAAGCCGCGCAAAGCGGCATCCCGCCGGAGGCGCTGAGCGCCATGCCGCGCGACGGCCGCAGCGCGGACGCTTCCCCTGAAGTCCTGCACAACTGGATCGCCGCCGATCCCAAGTCCCTGCACCTGCTGGAGCAGGCCAAGCGCGTGGCCGCGAGTTCTTCCACCGTCCTGATCCGCGGGGAAAGCGGCACCGGCAAGGACCTGCTGGCCACCCTGCTGCACTATCTTTCCGCCGGGCGCGCCGAGCCGCTGGTGAAGATCGATTGCGCCAGCCTGCCGCCGGAACTGGTGGAGAGCGAACTGTTCGGCTACGAGCGCGGAGCCTTCACCGGGGCCACGCAGATGAAGCGCGGGCGGCTGGAGATGGCGGAGGCGGGCAGCATCGTGCTCGACGAGGTGGCGGCGCTCTCGCTTGCCATCCAGGCCAAGCTCCTGCGCGTGGTCGAGGAAAAACGCTGCGAACGCCTGGGCGGCGACCGTCCCATCCGCATCGCGGCACGCATGGTGGCGCTCAGCAGCGCCGACCTGGAGCATGCCGTGGCGCGCCACAGCTTTCGGGAAGACCTTTTCTACCGGCTGAACGTGATCCCGCTGGTCATTCCGCCGCTGCGCGAGCGGCCGGCGGACATCCGTCCGTTGGCGCTGCATTTTCTGAAGACGCTGGCCGAGACGCATCGCCGCCCGGGGATGCGTCTGGCGCCGGCGACGCTGGAGGCGCTCGAACGCTACAGCTTCCCGGGCAATGCGCGTGAGTTGCGCAACCTGATCGAGCGCGCGGTGGTCTACGGAGCGTCGCCGGAGATCCAGCCGGAAGACCTGCCGGCTGTGGTGCGCGAAGGCCGCGAGCGCCGCATGACGCTCGAAGAGATGGAGCGCGCCTATATCGCCGAAGTGCTGGACGCGGCGCGCGGGAAGAAGTCGAGAGCCGCGGAGATCCTGGGCATCAGCAGAAAGACGCTGCTGGAAAAAAGGAAGAAGTACGGGCTGGACTGATCGTTATTCCCCGTGCCTCTGTGTCTCCGTGGTGAGATGTTGCTTTTCTTCCCACGGCCCCAGCGTGCGGATGTACGCGTCCACGGTCTCAAGCTGGGCGAGTTCGATGCGACGCCCGGATTGCTGGGAGATCTGCTGCAGCGCAGTTTCGAGCACCACCGTGTGCAGCGAATCGAAGAGTGACTCGTCCACCACGCTGCCCTCCCACAGGCGGTCGTCCGGCCGTAGCAGCGTGCGCGGCACGCCGGTGGCCCGCTCCAGGTCCTCCAGCAGCTTGAAGACGACTTCTTTGGGCAGTCCGGAGCTCTGGTAAAAGGAAGCGAAGAAGGCTTCCGGCGATAACGGGGAACGTTGCCGGATGCTCGCCGTGCGGCGCCGCTGCGCCAGCAGGTTCCACAGCCAGGCGCCGGAGATAGCCAGTGGCACCGCCACCATGACCACCAGCCCGACCTTGATCAGGGTCTCCATGCGCGGACGTTGAGAGGCTGATTCTACCCGGCAGTGGGCGCCTCCGTCCTGCGAGGAGGCACGATTGCCACAAGCCGGAGATGCATTTCGCCCGTCTAAGGCAAAGGGGGTTCCATGCTGACCAAGACAACCTGCTGTTTCGTGATGCTGGTGTGTGTTTTCCCGTGGGCCGGCGCCCAGAGTCCCGAATCGCTTTCCGCTCCTGCGGCTATGCAGGACGGCTGGACGACGGCGACCGCCGAATCGGCAGGACTTTCCAAGGCACCGCTCGAGGCCATGGAGCGCGCCATCCGGGCGGGCGAGTTCAAGAAGATCACCAGCGTGGCGGTGGCGCGCAACGGGAAGCTGGTTTACGAAAAGTATTTCGACGACGCCGGTATGGAGGGCCTGCGCAACACGCGCTCGGCTACGAAGACCATCACCTCCATGCTGGTCGGGATTGCGGTGGGAAAGGGCCTGCTCACCGTGGAGGCGCCGGTGATGCCGTTCTTCAAGGACCAGGGTCCCTTTCAGAATCCCGACCCGCGCAAGGAAAAGATCACCGTCGAAGACCTGATGACCATGAGCTCCATCCTGGAATGCAACGACTGGAACGAATACTCCCGCGGGAACGAGGAGCGCATGTACCCCATCGAGGACTGGGTGCGGTTCACCCTCGACCTGCCGGTACGCGGGTTCTCACCCGGCGACACGCCCAAGGAGCAGCCCTACGGCCGCAGCTTCAGCTATTGCACGGCGGGCGTGTTCACGCTGGGCCAGGTGGTGGCCCGGGCCGCCAAGCAACCAGTGGACGAGTTCGCATCCCGTTACCTCTTCACCCCGCTCGGCATCCAGCAGGCAAATTGGTCCTTCTCTCCTCTTGGATTGGCGATGACCGGAGGAGGTCTTGCTCTGCGCAGCCGTGACCTGCTGAAGCTGGGTCAGCTCTATTTGAACGGCGGCCAGTGGAACGGCGAGCGCGTCGTGCCGGAAGCGTGGGTGAGGGCGTCCATACAGCCGCATGCGCGCATCGACGAGCAGACCGAATACGGCTACCTGTGGTGGCTGAAGTCATTCAAGTCGGGGGAGAAATCGTTTCCGGCTTACTTCATGACCGGCAACGGCGGCAACAAGGTGGTGGTCATCCCGGACCTGCAGATGGCCGTGGTCCTCACCAGCACCAACTACAACACCCGGGGCATGCACGAGCAGACGGAAAAACTGCTGACCGACTACATCCTCCCCGCTGTCCAGCCTTAGCGTACTGGCGATTGCAAGGGGGCGCCTGTTACCTTGGTTGCCCGTGAACCTGCACATCGTCTGGATCGGGAAGACCAAGGAAGCGGCCATCCGCGCGCTGACCGAGGAGTACCTCAAGCGGCTGGGCCGATACACGCCCACCGAGCCGCACGAGCTGGCCGACGAAGAGGCGCTGCGCAAGCTGGTGGAGAAGTCTGCGGCGCGCACGCGGCCCACCTTTGTGGTGCTCGACGAAAAAGGGCGGCAGTTCACTTCCCAGGATTTCGCCGACCTGCTGCGTGACCAGCAGCAGCGCGGCGCGCAGAACCTGATCTTCGCCGTCGGCCCGGCCGACGGCTTCAGCCACAACACGCGCCATGCCGCCGACCTGGTGGTCTCGTTCGGCAAGATCACCCTGGCCCACGAACTGGCTCGCGTGGTCCTGCTCGAGCAACTGTACCGGGGATTTACAATCCTGCATGGGCATCCGTATCACAGAAGCGATTAGTGGCTAGTGGCTAGCAGAATCTCTCGAAAAACGAGAAACGGGAAACGAGAGACCAGCATTCATGGCTGACGTTCGTCGCGGCTTGATCATCGTGAACACCGGTCCCGGCAAGGGCAAGACCACCGCCGCCATGGGGACGGCCTTGCGCGCCGTGGGCCAGGGCATGAAGGTACTGATGCTGCAGTTCCTCAAGGGCTCCTGGCACTACGGCGAACTGGACGCGGTACAGGCCTTCGGCGACAAGTTTGTGATGAAGCAGATGGGCCGGGGCTTCGTGAAGGTGGGCGGCGCCGAGCCCGATCCGGAAGACGTCCGCATGGTGGGCGAAGCGTGGGCGGAGGCGGAGAAAGCCATCCTCTCCGGCGAGTGGGACCTGATCATCCTGGATGAGATTAACTACGCCATCAGTTACGGCATGCTGGAGGCGTCGAAGGTGGTCGAGACGCTGAAGAAGAAGCCGGAGATGGTGCACGTCATCTTGACGGGGCGCAACGCGCATCCGACAATCGTGGAGTTGGCCGATACCGTCACCGAGATGCGCCAGGTGAAGCACGCCTACGAAAAA
>DATIGQ010000150.1 GCA_035454605.1 Terriglobales bacterium | reverse complement strand
CGTGATCGGGGGCGGCTCCACCCCGGGAGCCATGCTGCCCACCTTCGTGCTGGCCGTGACTTGTGACGAGCTGAGCGCGAACGAGATCGCGGCTCGCCTGCGCGCCTTCGACCCGCCCGTCATCGCGCGCGTCGACGAAGGCCGCGTGCTGCTCGACTTCCGCACCGTGTTCCCCGAGCAGGACGAGGTTGTGGTGCAGGCGTTGCGCAGTCTGTGATTCTTCTCTGCGGCCTCTGCGCTTGAATCGCACTCGCGGAAACAAAAAGGGCGGCCTCGCGGCCGCCCCTTTCGTTGAAACGCTGGATCTTAGAGAGCGGTAACGTTCTCCGCCTGCCAGCCCTTGGGTCCCTTGACGAGGTTGAACTGCACGGCTTGGCCTTCTTTCAGGGAGCGAAAGCCCTCTGACTGGATGGCCGAGAAATGCACGAAAACATCCTCACCGTTCTGACGGCTGATGAAGCCGTAGCCCTTGGCGTCATTGAACCACTTCACAATTCCTTGTTCCATGTTGCGGGTAATTCCTTTGTTTGTTGGATTTGCGCTGGACTGAAGCGGAAAACCGCAGAGGCAGGTGTAGCCGTAAAGCCGAACCGCTCTGAAACCCCTTCCATCGAACGCGCTTAGAGCATACCGCAGAAGGGTCGGAAAGGCAAAAATGGGTGCCCGGGAGGGCAACCGGGCCATGTGGTACTTTAGTTCGCCACGAGGCGCAGATGATCGTCGGCACGGGCGTGGACATCGTGGAGGTGCCGCGGGTGGCGGCGGCCATCGAGCGCTTCGGTCAGCGCTTCCTGGAGCGCGTGTTCACCCCAAACGAGATCCGCTACTGCGATTCCAAGCGCAATCGTGCCGAGCGCTACGCCGCCCGCTTCGCCGCCAAGGAGGCCGCGCTCAAGGCGCTGGGCACAGGCTGGAGGCGCGGCGTGGCCTGGCGCGAGGTCGAGGTGCGGCGCGAGCCCGGTGGTCGCCCTACCCTCCACTTTTCCGGCAAGGCAGCCGCCTTTGCCGCCAGCCTGGGAACCAGGCGCGCGGCGCTTTCGCTCTCCCACACTGCAGAGCAGGCCATCGCGCAAGTCATCTTGGAGAGCGATTAGCCCGGAGGACTAGGTCGAGCATGGTCCAACCTCGGAATCGCCGCACCGACGGATGCCTCACGGGCCGACGCGCATGAGTGACACCCAGGTCCTGCCGCTGGTGGAAGCGCCGGGCGCGCACGAAGTGCCGCCGCGGCGCATGTTGGTGGGCGTAGCCCTGGTGAGCTTCAGCATGCTCCTGCTGGAGCTGGCCTGCACCCGCCTCTTCTCCGTGGTGCTCTTCTACCACTTCGCCTTCCTGGCTATCGGGGTGGCCCTCCTCGGGCTGGGTGCGGGCGGCGTGTTCGCCTTCCTGGGTCGCCGGTGGCTGGCCCAGTGGGAGACCAGTGCGCTGGTGGCGCGCGTCTGCGTGCTGAACGTCGTGGCCACGGTCTTGGCCCTGGCCATCATCCTGATCGTGCCGGTCTCGCCCGAATTGACCTGGCGCAACTTCGGCAAGCTTTCCGCGGTGTACCTGGCGACCAGCGTTCCGTTTTTCCTTTGTGGGCTGGTGCTCTCGCTGGTGTTCGCGCGGGAGGCGAAGAAGGTCTCTCATCTCTACGGCGCGGACCTGATGGGTGGCGCGCTGGCCTGCCTGCTGGTGGTCCCGGCGCTGAACACCATCGGAGCGCCCAATGCCATCCTGGCTTCGGCACTGGCGATGGCGGCATGCTCTGCGGTGTGGGCCCCGAAGCGGGCGCAACGCAACACCGCCCTGCGCATGGCGGTGGTGATGCTGGCGCTCATCGCCGTGAACTTTCGCGGCGACGTGTTCGACCGCAAGTATGTGCGCGCCGTCAACCGCGAGCAGCCCAAGATCGAGTTCTCCCGCTGGAACGCCATCTCCCGGGTGGAGGTACAGGAGGTGGGGCAAGCGAAGTACGCGGTGATCGACGCCGACGCGCAAACCGCCATCATGAACATCGACCCGCGCATCGCGCAGCAGCCGGAAATGAGGCGCAGGATCTTTTCCGGCGTCCCGGCGGTGGTGAACGTGCTCCGCCCGCAGGGGGACTACGCCATCATCGGGCCGGGGGGCGGCGTGGACGTCATCCGGGCGCTGGCCGGGGGCAGCCGCAACATCACCGGCATCGAGATCAACCCGGTCATCGTCAACACCATCATGCTCGACAAGTATCGCGACTATTCGCAGCGCCTGTACGAGCAGCCTGAGGTGCACATCCACGTCAGTGACGGGCGCAGTTTCCTGCGCTCGAGCCCGGAACTCTACGACGTGGTGCAGATGACCCTGGTGGACACCTGGGCGGCCACCTCGGCAGGCGTGTTCGCGCTCAGCGAGAACAATCTCTACACCGTGGAAGCCTTTCGCGAGTACTTCGAGCACCTGAAGCCGGACGGCATGCTGGCGGTGACCCGCTGGGAATTCCGCCAGCCTCGAGAAGCGCTGCGCGTCGTCTCGCAGGGCATGGCGGCGCTGAGGACGCTGGGCGTGCAACGTGCCGATGCCCACTTCCTGATTGTGGCCAATTCCCCCTTGGATGAGGACGGCGTGCCGGTGACCGTGCTCATCAAGCGCTCTCCTTTCACCGCCGGGGAGGAAGCCGCGCTGCACGCGCACCTGCGGGAACACACCCACTTGCGCGTGCTCTACACCCCTTCCACGCAGGAATCGAATCCCTTCACCCGGCTGATACAGAGTGGCGATCCCTGGGGGTTCGCGCAGGACTATCCCTATAACGTGGCCCCGGTGACGGACGACAACCCGTTCTTTTTCTTCACCGTGAAGGCCGAAGACGTGATTGCGGGCGCCATAGGCGGCGAAGCCCGGGGCATCGATTGGCGCATCAACCTGGGCGTGGCGGTGCTGGTCATGCTGCTGGGCATTTCGCTGGGAGCGGTGGCGTTGTTCTTGATCCTGCCCCTGGCGGTGCGCACCGGAGTGCGCGGCCACAACATGCTGCGCCTCTTCTACTTCGTGGCCGTGGGTTTGGGATACATCCTGGTGGAGATCGCCCTCATCCAGCGTTTCGTGCTCTTCCTCGGACACCCCACGTACGCGCTTACGGTGGTGGTGTTCCTGATGTTGTTGGCGAGCGGCGTCGGCAGCGTCACGGCGCGTCGCTGGCTGGCGCAGCCGGTGCGCGTGCGGATGGTGCTGGCGGGGATCGTGCTGGTGGTCGCGGCCTACGTGTACCTGCTGCCCCCGCTGCTGGCGCGGCTGGTCGGACTGCCCTTCGTCGCCAAGCTGCTGTTGTGCGGGGTGCTGCTGCTTCCTCTGGGGTTCATCATGGGAATGCCGTTCCCCACCGGCCTGCGGGCCCTGGCCGGGGGTGGCGAGGAAACCATCGAGTGGGCCTTCGCGCTCAACGCTGCCGCCAGCGTACTGGGCTCGACCCTGGCGGTGGTGATCGCCATCCAGTGGGGATTGGGGGCAACCCTGGCCACCGGCGCTGCCGCCTATGCGCTGGCCGCCACCGCTACGTCCCTGTGGCGGCGCGCGGAGGGCTGACGCCTGCAAACTCCATCTGATATGATGCGGCGCTCTGCTGGCGCGCGCGGTTTCGTCCTCAGGCGCGCCGGCTCCGGAGGAGCAAGTTGCCCAGCCGCAGGCAGGTCACATGGGCCGAGCTCCGTGTGGGAGTCACCGTGCTGGTCTCCAGCGCGGTGCTGGCGGTGGCCGTTTTTCTGGTCACCGGCACCACCGGGCTGTTCGGCGGCACCATCGAGGTCAAGGCCTACTTCGACAACGCCGAAGGCCTGCGCCAGGGCGCGCCCGTGAGCCTGCAGGGCGTGGACATCGGCAACGTCACCGGCATCCGCATCGTGCAGGGTCGGCCCCAGCAACCGGTGGAGGTGACCATGAAGCTCTCCACCATGTATCACGAGCGCCTGCGCAAGGACTCGATCGCCTCGCTGAACACGCGCGGCGCACTGGGCGAAACCTATATCGATATCTTCAGCGCCGAGGCCAAAGGGCCGCAGGCCGCCGACGGCGACGTCCTTCCCTCGGAAGAGCGGCCCGGCCTGCAGGACGTGGTGCGCGCCAGCCAGACCACGCTGGAAAACATGAACGTTCTGCTCAAACGGCTGGACCGCATCGTGGCCGCGGTGGAGCGCGGCGAGGGCTCGATCGGCAAGTTCATCTACGACCCCACTCTCTTCAACAAGGCCAATGAGACGCTGAACGAGGTCCGCAGCTTGCTGCGGGGTGTCAGCCGTGGCGAAGGCACAGTCGGAAAGCTGTTGAAGGACGAAGAGCTCTACCGCCGCGCCAATGCCTCGGTGGAAAAGCTGAACTGCATTATCGACAAGATCGAGAGAGGCGAGGGCTCAGCCGGTAAGTTCATCAACGATCCCAAGCTCTACGAGCAGGCGGAGCAGACCATGGCCAAGGCCAGCCGCGTCATGACCGACGTCGAGGCGGGCAAGGGAACCATGGGCAAGATCCTTCGTGACGAAGAGTTCGCCAAGCGGGTGGACAACACCGTGACCCGGCTCTCGCAGATCGCCGACCGCCTGGAGGCCGGCGAGGGCACCGCCGGAAAGCTCTTACGCGATCCTTCGATTTACACCAACGCCGACCAGATGCTGGTCGAAACCCGCAACCTGATCCAGGCGGTACGCGAAAACCCGAAGAAGTACCTGACCATTCGCTTCAAGCTGTTCTGAGCCTTGCGCGCCAAACTGATATGAGGAGATCCATGCGAACCACACTTGCACTTGCGTTCACGTTGATTCTGGCAGCGCTCACCGCTGCCGCCCAGGGGGAGAAGAGCGGCCCGGCGCGCGGTTTCAGTCTGGATGCGATGGACCGCAGCGTTGACCCCTGCACCGACTTCTATCAGTACTCCTGCGGCGGCTGGCGCGCCAAGAACCCGATCCCCGCCGACCGCTCCAGTTGGGGACGGGGCAGCGAACTTCAGGAACGGAACAACGAAGTCCTGCGCGACATCCTGGACAAGGCCGCGGCCAAGAAGACCGGGGCCAGTGCGGTGGAGCAGCAAGTCGGAACGTTCTACGCGGCGTGCATGGATGAGAAGGCCGCAGACGCGCAGGGCTTCAAGCCTATCTCGCCCGAACTCCAGCGCATTGCCGCCCTCAAGAGCAAGGCCGAGTTGCCGGCGTTGCTCGCGGACTTGCACCGGTCGGGCGTGAACGCCTTGTTCCGCACCGACTCCGAACAGGACTTCAAGGACGCCACTGAAGTCATCGCCGTAACCGATCAGCGCGGTCTGAGCTTGCCCGATCGGGATTACTACCTCAAGGACGATCCCAGGTTTGTCGAGAATCGCAAGCAGTACCTGGAGCACCTGGAGAAGATGTTCGGGATGCTGGGCGACTCCCCGGAAAAGGCCGCAGCCGACGCCAAGACAGTCGTGGAGATCGAGACCCGGCTGGCGGAAGCCTCCATGGAGCGAGTGAAGCGCCGCGAGCCCGCCAACATTTATCACCGCATGAAGGTCGAGGATCTGGCCGCCCTCAGCCCCTCGTTCAACTGGAGCGCTTATATGAAGGCGGCGGGAGTGCCGCCCATCGAGACCCTGAATGTGCGCGTGCCCGATTTCTTCAAGGGCCTGGAGGGCGTGCTCACGTCGCGCAGCCTGGGTGACCTGCAGACCTACTTGCGCTGGCAGGTGGTCCGCGCCAATGCGCCTCTTCTGTCTTCCGCTATCGTCGAGGAGAATTTTGATTTCTTCGGCCGCAAGCTCACCGGCGCCAAGGAGAACCGGCCGCGCTGGAAGCGCTGCGTGGATCGGACCGACGACGCCCTGGGTGAAGCCCTGGGGCAGCTCTACGTGGAAGCCACCTTCGGCGCCGAGGGTAAGCAGCGCATGCTGAAGATGGTGAGTGCCCTCGAAGCGGCCCTGGAGCGCGACATTAAGGACCTCCCCTGGATGACCGAAGCGACCAAGAAGAAAGCGCTGGAGAAGCTGCACGCCATCGCCAACAAGATCGGATACCCGGAAAAGTATCGCGACTACTCCAGCATCCGCATTGCGCCCGACGACCTGGCGGGCAACGTCGCGCGCGGCAACCAGTTTGAGTTCGCGCGGCAACTGGACAAGATCGGCAAGCCGGTGGACCTCAAGGAGTGGTTCATGACGCCGCCCACGGTGAACGCCTATTACGATCCCCAGCAGAACAACATCAACTTTCCCGCCGGCATCCTGCAACCGCCCTTCTTCGACCGCAACATGGATGACGCCGTGAACTTCGGCGGGATCGGCGCGGTCATCGGGCACGAGCTCACCCACGGCTTCGACGACGAGGGCCGCAAGTTCGATCCCAAGGGCAACCTCAGCGACTGGTGGACCGAGGAGGACGCCAGGGAGTTCGAAAAGCGCGCCAGTTGCATCGCCGACGAGTACAGCGAGTTTTCTCCCATGGAGGGCGTGAAGCTGAACGGCAAGCTCACCCTGGGCGAGAACACCGCCGACAACGGCGGCCTGCGCATCGCTTACATGGCGCTCATGGACATGCTCGCCGGCAAGCAAGCGGAGCCCATCGACGGTTTCACCCCGGAGCAGCGTTTCTTTGTGGGCTGGGGACAGGTCTGGTGTCAGAACGTCACCGAGCAGCGGGCCAAGATGCTGGCCACCATCGATCCGCACTCGCCCGGGCGCTTCCGCGTGATCGGTGTCATTTCCAACATGCCCGAGTTTCAGAAGGCGTTCTCCTGCAAGAAGGGACAGCCCATGGTGCGGGAGAACGCTTGCCGGGTCTGGTGACCCCCGCGGTGCTTGCTTCTGCTGCGCGTTTTGGTCCGTCTAACGGATGAAAGGGGCCGCTTGGTCCCAATCTGCTTCGGCTTTGAGCCTCAGGCTCCTAGCTTCTAGCACAATTTCGTTCTTGCGAGTTCCGGGAGGGACAAGTCATGCGAGTGATTCGAGTGATGTGCCTTTTGGGGATGCTGGTGGGCACGCTGTGGGCACAGTCCGACGGGCCCAGACCCATGAAGAGCCTTGACCTGGATGCCATGGATACGTCCGTCAACCCGTGCCAGGATTTCTTCCAGTACGCCTGCGGCAAGTGGAACGCCAACAACCCCGTCCCGCCGGACCAGACGCGCTGGGGCCGCTTCGACGAGCTGCGCGAGCGCAACCGCTACGTCCTGCGTAACATCCTGGAGAAGTACCGCGCCAAGGACCCCAGCCGCTCGGCCGTGGAGCAGAAGATCGGCGACTACTATGAGGCCTGCATGGACCAGGCTGCCATCGAGAAGAAGGGCCTGAAGCCGCTGCGGCCGTACCTTAAGCAGATCGACAAGTTGAAATCCAAAGCCGGCCTGACCCAGGTGCTGATCACGCTCCATGACGCCGGCTCGAACGCTCTATTCGGGTTCGGCGCTGTCCCGCAGCTCAAGAACTCCTCCACCACCGGCGCCTGGGCGGACCAGGGCGGCCTTGGCTTGCCTAACAAGGACTTCTACTTCAAGGACGACGCCAAGTCGGGAGAGATCCGCATCCAGTACGTGGAGCACGTCGGCAAGATGCTCGAGCTGCTGGGCCAATCGCCGGCCACCGCGAAAAACACCGCCACAGCCATCATGAAGCTGGAGACGTCGCTGGCCAGGAACGCGCAGGACCCGGTCACCCGTCGCAACCCCAACAACCTCGACCACTGGATGAAGCGCAGCGACTTCGAGGCGCTGGCGCCCTCCATCCAGTGGACCATGTATTACGAAGGTATCGGCGCTCCGGCTTTCACCGAGCTCAACGTGGCCAACCCCGGGTTCTTCAAAGGACTGGAAGCCGCCGTGAACGAAACCGACCTGCCCACCCTCAAGGCCTACCTCAAGTGGCGCGTCGTCACGCTGGCGGCGCAGTTCCTTCCGGAACGCTTCCAGCAGGAGAATTTCAACTTCTTCCAGAAGACTTTGCAGGGCGCAAAAGAAATCCAGCCGCGCTGGAAGCGCTGCGCCAACGCGGTGGACGGCGACCTGGGCCAGGCGCTGGGGCAGAAGTACGTGGAGCTGACCTTCGGCGCCGAAGGCAAGGAACGCACGCTGAAGATGGTGCACGCGCTCGAAAAAGCGCTGGCGCGCGACATCGAACAGCTCGACTGGATGGGCCCGGAAACCAAGCAGCGCGCCAAGGAAAAGCTGGACGCCATCTTCAACATGATCGGTTATCCGGATAAGTGGCGCGACTACTCCGCGCTCACCATCAAGCGCGGCGACGGACTGGGCAACTCGCTGCGCTCCAACGTCTTCGAGAACCGGCGGCGGCTGCGCAAGATCGGCAACCCGGTGGACCGCACGGAGTGGCCGTTCACCCCTCCCACCGTGAATGCCGGCTACTCGCCGCTGCAGAACCGCATCTCCTTCCCCGCCGGCATCTTGCAGCCGCCGTTCTACAGCAACGACATCGATGACGCGGTGAACTTCGGCGCTATTGGCGTTGTGATCGGCCACGAACTCACGCATGGCTTCGATGATTCCGGCCGTCGCTACGATCCCCAGGGCACCCTGCGCGACTGGTGGACGCCGGAGGATGGCAAGGAGTTCGAGCGGCGCGCCGCGTGTATCGCCGACCAGTACAGCGGCTACTCACCCATCGAGGGCGTCAAGCTGAATGGCAAGCTCACCCTGGGCGAGAACACCGCCGACAACGGCGGCAACCGTATTGCGCTGATGGCGTTGTGGGACACGCTGGGCGGCAAGCAGCCGGAGAAGATCGACGGCTTCACCGCCGAGCAGCGCTTCTTCCTCGGCTACGGGCAGATCTGGTGTCAGAACGTCACCCCCGAGCGCGAACGCACCTCCGCGCTCACCGATCCGCATTCACCGGGACGCTTCCGCGTGAACGGCGTGGTCTCCAACTCGCCTGAGTTTCAGAAGGCGTTCGGCTGCAAGAAAGGGGATCCCATGGTGCGCGAGAACGCCTGCCGCGTGTGGTAAGAAACCAGCTAGTAGCTCATAGCTGGTGCTCGTTCACGCTGCGCAGGCCGCTTGTTCCGTCACCACCGGCAGCCCGGCATTCTTCCATGCCGTCATGCCGCCGGTCACGTTGTGGACGTTCGCGTAGCCGGCTCGCCGCAGGATGCTCGAGGCGATACTGGAGCGGTAGCCGGAGCCGCAGACGAGGTAAACCTCGCGGTCGCGCGGCACTTGGCCGATGCTCTGCGGCAGCTCGCCGGCCATGATGTGCATCGCGCCCTGCACGTGGCCCGAGTTCCACTCTCCCACCGTGCGCACGTCGAGCACGCAGGCCGAGTTGGCGTGCTGCTTCTCCGCCAGCTCGTACACGGAGACCTGCGGAACGTGCTCCTGCGGGTATCCCTCCAGGATCCAGGAGCGCATACCGCCGCGCAGATAGCCGCAGATGTCATCCAGGCCCACGCGGATGAGCGAGCGCCGCGCTGCCTCGCAATCCGAGTTTTCTTCGCCCACCAGCAGGATGGGGGTGTCGTACGGCACCACCCACGCGGCCCACATGGAGAGGTTCTGGTCGCCGCCGATGGAGAAAGCGCCCGGAACATGCGTCCCACCGAACGCTTCCGGCCGGCGCAGGTCGATCACCACCGCGTTCTTCTTCTCGATCAGGGTCTCGAAGTCTTCGGGCACCAGCGCGCCGCCATCCGGGATGCCGCCCAGCGGCCGCGCCCCTTCCGAGTTCACCCGCTTCATGCGCTTGTAGTACTCCGGAAACGGCGGGACAGTTCCCAGGATGCGGTCGACGAACTCCTCGCGCGAGCGCAGGCCGAAGAAAATGTTGGAAGCCCGCTCGTAGCCCAGCGTGGTGAAGGGACGCTCGCCCATGCCCGCCCCGCAAAGCGAGCCCGCGCCATGCGCGGGCAGAACCTGGACGCCGTCCGGCAGATGCTTCAGGCGCTCGTGCACGCTCTGGTAGAGTTCGCCCGCCAGGCGCTGTTTCGCCGCCTCACCCAGCAGGTCCGGCCGCCCCAGCGAGCCCACGAAAACGAAATCGCCGGAGAGCATCGCCAGCGGATGCTTTCGCCCGCGCTCGTATACCAGGAACGCCAGGTGCTCGGGCGTGTGCCCGGGCGTGTGCATGGCCACCACCCGCGCCTCACCCAGGTCCAGTTCCTCTCCGTCGCGGAAGTCGCGGTGCGGGAATTGGTACTGGAAGTCCTCGCCCTCGTCGTGGCCGCTCAACCAGGCTTCGGCGCCGGTGTCCTCCACCAGCTCGCGCGCCCCGGAGGCGTAGTCGGCATGAATGTGCGTCTCCAGCACGTGCGTGATCTTCAGCCCGTGGGAGGCGGCGTAGTCCAGGTACACGTCGATGTCGCGCCGTGGATCGACCACAGCCGCGCTGCCTGCGGAAACGATCACGTACGAGTAGTGGGCCAGCCCGGGTACTTCAAAGCGTTCGATGCGCATGACGGAAAAAGATGATACACGCGCGGGCTTGCCCTGTCAGTGAGCGGGCGACGCGGACCGCCGCAAGCCTACGCACGCGCCATGGGAGCAGGTGGTCATGTCCTCGGTCCCTTGGTGCCCGTAGGTTGGGGTTGGCTCGGGGCCACAAGCTGCGGTCCCCGGCCCGTACCGGCTTGGCGTTGTGGGCTGGCGGGGACACCCGGTGCCCGCACCACGTTGGTGGGAGTGCCCGCGGCAAAGCTCCGGATGTTCTCGATGGTCGTGTCGAGGATGCGTTCCAGCGCCTCCCGGCTGTTGAAGGCATTGTGGGGAGTGAAGATGACATTCTCGTGCCGGAACAGGACATGGGTGCGGACGACGGCCTGCAGCTTGTCCAGGCTCTGTGTTTTCAGGTCAAGCAGCTGTCTCTCTTCCTGGATCAGTTCCTCCCCTTCCACCACGTCCAGTCCGGCGCCGGCAAGGTGGCCGCTTTCCAGGGCTTCCAGCAGCGCCTCCGTGTCCACCAGGCGGCCGCGGGCGGTGTTGATGAACAGCGCTCCCCGCCTCATGCGCCGGAACTTCTCCTGGTCCATGAAGTGGTGCACGGCCGGTGAGAACGGCATGTGCAACGTGACGATGTCGCTCGAGCCGAGCAGTTCCTCGATTCCCACGTACTCGTAGCCGAGCAATTCAGCCAGAAACGGGTTGTGGAACGGGTCATAGGCGAGGACGCGCATGCCGAAACCGCGTCCCACCTTGATGACGTGCAGGCCGATCTTTCCTGCTCCCACCACCCCCAGGGTCTTGCCCTTCAGATCGAAGCCGGTGAGCCCTTCCAGGGAGAAGTCTCCGCGCTGGACGCGCACGTAGGACTGGTGGATCTTGCGGGAGAGCGACAGGATCAGGGCGAAGGTGTGCTCGGCGACCGTGTTCTCGCCGTAACTGGGCACATTGGCGACCGTGATGCCGCGGGCCGCACAGGCTTGCAGATCCACGTGGTCGAATCCGGTCGAGCGCGTAGCCACCAGGCGCAGCCCCGGCAGGGCCGCAAGCACCTCGGCGTTGATCTGGGAATAGATGAAGGGGGAGAGGATTTCGCAGTCCTGAAGCTGCGGCAGCATGGCCGCTTCAAGCGGCTCTTCGCTGAAAAAGAAGGTGTGGCCCGGCAAGCGCTCGCGCAGGTACTCGCGTTCCCAGTCCTTAGCCTCGAGAAGAGCCGCCTTCATGGGAACCTCCGTCCCGGAACCGCTGGTGCTGTCCTCCTCAAGTCTAGGCGACAGTGGCCGTGCGAACCATGGCTTCTTCCAACTCGTGGATGCGGTGGGACATCTTTTCCATCATGCGGAAGGCCAGAGCAGGATCCTCGTGGACCCGGCGCAGGAAGTCGCTCTTTTCCAGGGTGAGCACACAGGCGTCCCCGAGGGCGCGCACCGTGGTGGTGCGGACATCGTCAGCGAACATGGCCGTCTCGCCGAAGAACTCCTCCTCACCCAGCACCGCCAGGCAGTATTCCTTGTCGCCGTCCCGGCGCAGCACTTCCACTTCTCCTCTCTGGACCACGTACATGCAGTCTCCCGCTTCTCCCTGGTGAAAGATCACTTCGCCATCGTGGAAATACCTGCCCAGTACGCCGCTGATCATGAATTCCCTCCTCTTGCGCCGCTTCAGGCTTTTGGGCCAGCCGGCGGCCAGAATTTCGGTGAACAACCGGCTCCAGAAGGCCGGATGCAGGGTGCGCTGGAATACGTCACGGTAGGGAGCGCTGCCGGTGAACGTGTCCCACAGCACCGAACTCAGGCGCCGGTATCCTCCCGCGGTGCGCTGCTCGCGCGAAACCATCTTCCAGATGCCGCGCCGGCCCACCCGGCTCTTCTTCACCAGCCCGGAAACCGCGAACACGAACTTCCCGATGGCATTGTCGGAGGCGATGGACCGGCACACCGGCCGGTAATGTTTCCGGAAATCCTCGGCCGAGATTCCGTGGAACACGGCGGTGCGGGCTGCGGCCTTGGCGGTGCGGTAGCCCGCGCCGATTCCATCTTTGTACAAGCGCGTGATTCCGGCATCGCCGATGAATACCAGTCGGTCGCCGAAAGGCTGCTCCGCTCCGGCGATATTGATCCGCGGGGAGCAATGGCAGAAGTCGTCGGGCGCCTGCCAGTTGGGCGGCAGGCATTCCTTGACCACCGGGGAGCTGAGAAACGAGTCCACCAGCGGCTTGTCGATGTCGAGCCCCAGCAGGCATAAGGTGACGTAGTCGCCTTTGGGAATCAGGGCGGCAAACTCCAGGCGCGGTAGATCGAGCAGAAACACATGCATGGCGCTGCCCAGATAAACCTTGATGGTCTCCTTCCCCAGGTAGTACTCGGCGATATAGGTCTTGGTGGTCTTCGGCGGTTGATACGGCCCGGCAAGGCCCTCCAGAAGTTTGGGCGCGTAGGAATTGATTCCGGAGGCCACGGCCAGCAGGTCGTAAGGTTCCGTTTCGCCGGCCGATGTCCGCAGCCGCGGACGACCGGCGCTCCAATCCGCACCCTCTACACGGGAAACAACCTGGCGGGCGCCTTTTTCCACCGCCAGGCCGAGCAAGTGGCTGTCGAAGCTTGAGTAGCGAATGTCCTTGATGCCGCGCGGGCCGCCGCCCCGGTGCACGGAAGCGATGCGCTTCTCCTCCCCGGGTGTCTGGATGCGTACGCTGCCCACGTCCATGTGGAGGTAGTAAGAATCGATACTCCTCTGCACAACCTTCGTCGGAAGATGAATGCCTTCGGCGGCCAGGTTCTGCACCAGCGATTCCGAGACGATGCCGCCGCACATGTTGCAGCTCTTGGGTCCGGGCTGGGAGAAGTCCTTGGGCTCGTAGATGTCGATGTGCGGGCTGAAGCCCATCCGCTGGGCGAACTGGAGAAGAAAGTACGCGAAGAACGATCCCGCCGGACCGGCGCCGATCACGGCCACGCGGGAGTTCTTGTGCAGCTTCAGTCCGTCAGAACGCGAGTGCGGGTCGACCCTCGAGGGCGTCATGGCTCTTCCTCTCATCCAATCATCCAAGCGCTCAGACCGGAAGCGCTGCGCGGCCAGTTCGAAAGCACGTGGAGCACGCGCCTGCGGCGAACGCCGTGATCTCCGCCCCGAGCATCCGCTGCAATGGGTGAGAGGTCAGTGACTTTTGTCACAAGATTCTGTGATACGCCCGCTGATCTCAGCGCTTCGGTGAAGCAAGCTCACTCTTGACTTGCTCCGCCAGCCGGCGTTCCTGCGGGCTCAGAGCGACCGGGCACACGAGTGCTTTCGCCAGCAGCGCATGCGCCTCATCCGCGCGGCCGCTCCGCCAGCGGATAAGCGAAGCATGCAGCAGGAGCAGGGGGGAAGCGCTGCCGGGAGCCATGGCCGGCTCCAGCGCAGCTTCGGCCTTGGGAGTGTCGCCCTGCTGCGCCCATGCCCAGGCCAGCGCATCGGCGGCATGAACATCCTGGCGGTTCTGCCAGTCCTTTTCTGCCCATCGCACGGCCTCGGCACGCGTCTTGGCATCGTCCGCCTCGAGCAGCGCCAGTTCGTGCCAGGCGTCACGAATATTCCCGGCGGCGCGTTGCAGCAGTTCGGAACGTGCACGCCGGCGCTGCTCGGCAGCCTGCTGTGGCTTCCCGGCGGCGGCGTAGAGATCGCCCTGCGCGATGCGATAACGCGGATCAGGCGCGGCCTTCCACTGCTTCTCATAGAAGCGCAGCGCCTGCCGCGTCTTCCCTTCGGCGGCGTCCAGTTCCGCCAGGTGCTCTCCGGCAAGGAAATAGGAAGGAGCCAGGGTCAGTGCGCGCTCATAGGCCGCGCGCGCCCGGTCAGGATGACACTGTGCCAGTTGCAGCGAGCCTCGTCGCACCTCGCACCACGCCCGGGTGGTGGCCGGAGCCGATTGCATCTCCGGAAGAGCGCAGGCTTGCTCCACCTCGCGCAGTGCGTCGGCTGACTCGCCCTGATATTCATGGAACGCGGCCAGGCGGATGAGATAGCTGAAGTCTGTGCGCTCCTGCATTCTTTCCAGCGCGGCCTCAGCCGCCTGGAGATCCCCCATCGCCAGGTGGGCGTCGAAGAGCGCGCCTCGCGCCGAAGGATCGCCTGCCATCGTGTCCACCGCCTCCTGGGCGTAGGTCCGCGCTTCCGGAAAGCGATGCAGCGCCAGCGAAACCGTGGAGAGCCCCAGCAGGGCTTCATAGTTGCGCTGCATGGAAAGCGAGCGCTCCAGATAGCGCGCCGCGTCGAGGTAGTACGAAACCCGCCCGGAGGCACGCGCCTTGTCGGCGAAGGCGAGACCCAGCCGTGCATAGGCGGGATAGGTCGAGCGTCCGCCGATTCGTTGCCGGTAATAGCGGATGCGGGCGTCCGGGTCAGCGCTCCCGGGCTGCTGTGCGTAAGCCATCAGGCCCGCCACCAGCGCCAGCCACAAAACGGCCAGAACCCTTTTCTGCAGGCGCATCACAGCGCCCGGCTACGGCGCCGGGTGCGGCGGCGCAAGATACGGGAACGTATCGAGGAATGGGACGTCGTTCGTAGTGGGTGAGGGGTTCTCGCTGTTGAACACGCGGCACTCGCTCGCCAGGGAGCACATCAGGTCTACGACGTCGTCGGTCAGCGCCCGGCCATTGGGGAAGGCCGCGGGCCTGGACGTGTCGAAGATGATAGGCGCCGGCATGACGCCCATCTTCCGCATCTGCTGCGACATGGACATGCTGTTGAGCGGCTGCTGCTCCGGGAACATGGCCCGCAGCGGTTCCCCCACCAGGTCCTGGAAAGGACCGTCAAAGTCATCGACCTTGCTGGTGGCCCACACCAGGATCGTGCTTTGCCTCCGCAGCACGGAGGAAAGCGGCACTTCGAGCACCATGCAGGCCGAGTTGCGTCCGGCACGCGGCGTGCGGATGAACGCGTCGTCCCGCAGGCCGGCGAAGAAATTCACGATCTGTGGGTCCTTCGTGGCAACGCCTCGTATCATCCGCTTGAGTTCAGTCGAGCCATCGGATCGGAACCGGATGCGGAATACGATGTCGTCCTTGATGTGGTCCGGGTCCAGGATGGTACCGCCGTAGCCGCTGGGATCATCCGCACCGACCTCGGACGTCACGTCGAGGTGAAACTTGAAGGTCACGTCGCTGGGGAAGACGTAACTGGTCGCCGACGGCGGGATGGCCGTGTTCGAGCACATGCTCAACACCAGGTTCTGGCCCTGGGTGAAGACATGCAGATCGCTCAGGTTCGCGTCCAGGCGCGCGCCCTGCGGACCGGTGGGTGAGTCGGAGTGATCCGACCCCAAAGCAGACACGGTAAACAGTGCCAGGCAAAGAATCGCGGCGTTTCGCATGCATGCCCCTCTTGGGGGGAGGCGGGGCAATAGAATCCGGCGAACGCCGCGCAATTGTCAAGGAAATGGGTACTCGCGGGTGTCACCTCCGCCGTTGGGTCTCGCGCAGGATGTTCGTGAAGCTCCGCCCGCTGAAGGTCACCGTAGGCGTGATGCGGCCGGCCACTTGCACGCGCGCTCCCTGGGTCGGCACGCCGTACCGCTCCGAGAACACCCACAGGCGGCCGGTGCCGTCGTCCACTTGATACACGCCTTTGTTCAGGACACCGAAAGATTCCGTCACCGTGCCCGACACACCGACTTCCTTGTTCAGGTAGCGGCCGGGGTCGGCGTTGATCTGCCCGATGGTGGTCTGCTCCGGGCAACCCAGAAGCGCCAGTGTGAGCAGCGTCAGCCCTGCAGCAAGGAAAAGTCTTTGGGAGTTGGTACGCATGATGCCTTCCTCCTCATTCCTTAGATGGGAGCGGAAGGCAAGAAGATGTGGTGGCCGGCTCGCAATGGTCTCGCCGGGCGGAGCAACCCGGACCCGGCCGTCGGCATCCGCGTCGCCGGCAAGAGGCCGCGACTCGCCGCGAAAGCTGTCCCTACTCTTTCAGGGCGGCGTCGGTGTGTTCGTGGGCGTGGTAGCTGGAGCGGACCAGCGGGCCGGACTCCACGTGGCGAAAGCCCATGGCCATCGCTTCTTCCTTCAGGGACCGGAACTCATCCGGCGTGTAGTAGCGGGCCACCGGCAGATGGTCGAGCGTAGGTCGCAGGTACTGGCCGACGGTAAGGATATCGACTCCGCGTTCCGCAAGGTCGCGGAACACTGCGAGCAGTTCGTCCATGCTCTCGCCCAGGCCGGCCATCAGCCCGGACTTGGTCACCATTGTGGGTGAGAGTTGCTTGGCGTGCGCCAGCAGGTCGAGCGAGCGCTGGTAGCGTGCTCCCGAGCGCACCGTGCGGTAAAGGCGGGGAACGGTCTCGGTGTTGTGGTTGAGCACATCGGGACGGGCGTCGAGGACCGCCCGCAGCGATTCTTCGTCACCCTGGAAGTCCGGGATCAGCACCTCCACGCGGCAGCCCGGAGCCCGGCGGCGAATCTGGCGAATGGTTTCGGCGAAGATCCGTGCCCCGCCCAGGTTGTCGTCATCGCGATTCACGCTGGTCACCACCGCGTGCCTCAGCCCCAGCGTGGCCACAGCTTCCGCCACCCTCCCAGGCTCGTCCCGGTCGATGGGCCCGGGACGTCCCTTGGGCACGGCACAGAAGCCGCAGCGGCGCGTGCACACGTCGCCCAGCAGCATGAACGTTGCCGTGCGGTGGTTCCAGCACTCGCCGATGTTGGGGCAATGCGCCGACTCGCACACTGTGTGCAGGCCCAGCGAGCGCGCCAGCACTTTCAGTTCGTGGAAGTTCTCTCCCATCGGCGCGCGCGCCTTCAGCCACTCCGGCTTCGCCTGCGGGCGCAGCGGCACCGGCGCGATTTGCACGAGCTGGAAGGAAGCGGCCATCGGCATTTCTATTGTAAATGGCAGCCGTCGCAGGAGTTGCCGCTTTAACCGCCGGGGAGGACAACTCGGGACTCGGTACTGCTCACTCTCTCTACAGCGTGTGCATGTACGCGATCAGATCGTCCACCTGCTGCGCCGTCAGGAGATTGCTGTAGCCCGGCATCTTGGCCCGGCCGGCGACGATGGCGTCGCGCACGCGCTCGTCGTTGGCGGGAGCGCCGCTCGGCAACTGGCGCTTCTTGTACATGCCCATCAGCGTGGGCCCGCGCTGCTCGTCTCCGCTGTAGGCCTCATGGCAGACCAGGCAGTGGGCATCATAGACGCGGCGGCCGCGGGCCTGCTGCGGCGTCAGGCCCAGCTCGGCATCGCTCTTGGGGCGCGTGTCCTTCTGGCAGCCCGCCATCACCGAAAGCAACACGCCCAGCAGCGTGCAAACGAAGAGAAGCGGACTGGGATGAATGCGCTGCATCCCCATGGACGAAAACCGGATGCTATCCCCGCCGCACCTCGGCGTCAACGCGCCCTTTTCCCTGCCCCGCGACGCGGGCTATCATGAACATCCCGCCTATGGAAGTTCTGCTCAAACGCGCCTATGAGAAGCCCGCCAGGACGGACGGCACCCGCGTCCTGGTGGACCGCCTGTGGCCGCGCGGCGTGAACAAGCAGGCGGCCCGGCTCCACGCCTGGCTGAAGGACCTGGCCCCCTCCGACGGGCTGCGTCGCTGGTTCCACGCTCGCCCTTCGCACTGGATGCGCTTTCGCGCGCTTTACCTGAGGGAACTGGCGGAGCCGGCCGCCTCGCGCGCGCTCGAGGAGCTTTACCGGCTGGCCGATAAGCCGCGGCCGCTGACCCTGGTCTATGCCTCCCGCAACACCGAGCACAACAACGCCACCGTCCTCAAGGAACTGCTGGAAGGCATGCGCAAGCCGCCTTCGACCGCCGGACCGGCGGCCGCCGCGCGCATGCGAGCTCGCGCCGTGCGCCGTCGGTGACGTTTGATCCTTTTTCCCATTCCGGCCGAGTCCCCGTCCTCGTACGCCGCCACCGCCTGGGACGTCATCCTGCACGCGCAACAAAGGCCGGCAAGCGCCTGGTGGCTCATTCCCCAAGCGGATCACGCTCTGCTGGCCGGCGACCTCGCTGCCCACTTCAATCCCGCCAAGACCGCGCCGCTCGATTCCGACGCAGTGCGCGCCATCGCCCTGCACGACGCCGGCTGGACGCCGGTCGATGACGCTGTGCTCGCGGACCACAGCCGCCCACGGCCTCTCTCCTTCCTCGACGTCCCCGTGATGTCGATGCTGGCCGCCTGGACGGGATCGATCGAGGCCGCTCTCAGCGTCGGCCCCCTCGGCGGCTTGATGGTCGCCGGCCACTTCCTGCGCCTGGCCCGTAGCGTTGCAGAAATGCGTCCCGCTGCCGATGCCGCCCTGGTGCAAGTCTTCGTCCGGCGCGAGGAAGAGCGGCGTGCGCATTTATTCGACCGCCAGTCGCAAACCCCGCAGGAGGTCGAGACGCTGGTGGACGTACTCCAGTTGTGCGACCTGGTCTCGCTCTATCTCTGCTGCGGCTCCCGGCAGCCGGTGGAGTTCGCGCGCGCGCCACTCCCCTTACAGCTCGCCTGGGATGGCGACACGGCCGTGCTCGACCCTTCCCCGCTTTCGCGCCGCATCCGGCTCACGGTTCCCGCCTTCCGGTTTCCTCCCCAGCCCGGAGAATCCAGCCCGACGCGCTTCACGTACGATCTTCGCTAGCTTGTCAGTTGCAGCCCGTGACTGGCCGGTGGTCAAATACTCACGCCCGCATGACGAACAAGCACAGGCCGATCCCGCCCGAGCTCTGGCAGGAGTATCTCAAGACGCTCGACGAGACCAAGGACGCTCCCCCGGACAAGAAACGCGAGCGCCTGCTCATCTCTTTCGCGGAACTGCAATACGGTCTGCACGGCGGCGCGCTGTGCTCGGTATGCCGCGCGCACGTGCGCCATGTCCTGCCCGTGCGTTCGGAACGCGAGGACGGCACCATCCTCGATTATGCTTGTTTGTGCACCCGTTGCCTGGAAGGCGAAAAAGCGCTGGCTACTCGGGTGCGCGTCGGCATGGGCGAAGCCTACGTCGAGTACACCAGGAAGACCTGAACCGCCACCAGGTCCTACTTCTTTCGCCGCCTCGCTGTCCGATCGTCCACCACCGCTTGCACGATGCGGTCAATCACGGCGTCGGCTTGCTCGTAGGAAAAGGTGTGGTTGTTGGAGAGGATGGAGAACGCGATGGGCTCGCCCCCGAGCGTCGTCAGGTATCCGGAGAGCGACTTCACATGCTCCATGGACCCCGTCTTGGCCTGCACCCGCCCTTCGGCGCCTGTGCCGCGGAAGCGCTCGGCCAGCGACCCGTCCTGGCCCGCGACCGGCAGCGTCTCGCGGTAAGCTGCGCCCCAGGGCTGACCTGCCGCATAGCGCAGAAGGCCCACCACCGCCCGCGGTGAAACCAGGTTCTTCCGCGAAAGCCCGGATCCGTCATACAACACTACTTCCGCTGGGTTCACTCCCGCCGGCGTGAGGAAAAACTGCAACACCGAGAGCCCGGCCTCGATCGATCCCGCCGTCCCTTTCTCGCGCCCCAGCAGTCGCAGCGCCATCTCCGCGTGCAGGTTCTGGCTGACCTTGTTAATGACTCGGAGGTCTTCCAGCAGCGGCAGCGACTCATGCGTTGCCAGCACGACGGTCCGCGGCACGGCAGAGCCGGTCTCTACCGGACCACCGCCGGCGCTGGCTGTCGCCGTGACGTGAAAGGTCGGCAGTCCCATGGGCTCCTGGTGTCGGGCGCGCGCCTTCCCGTAAACATTGATGCCGCGTCGCTCCAGCAGCCGCCGGAAAATGCGCGCGGAAAAATCCGCTGGATCTTCCAGCGCGATGGCCTCACTCGTGCCCGTGTCGTCCGCCGGGATCGAACCCCATAGCGTCAGTGTGTTGGAACCCGGCTGCCGGTCCACCACCACGTTGCGCGGTCCGCTGCCTGCCGCCGTGGTCACCAGCCGGTTGTCGATCTGGAAGGTTTCGGGGAACGGGTCCAGCGTGACGAAGGCCTTCTCGCCCGCCCGCTCGCCGGGCAGGATGCGGATGAACAGCACGTTGTCGTTGAGCGACAACGCCGAGACTGGCGCGCCCCAGGCCCGCGCCACATCGTCGTACGACCAGCCTTCCGCGTAGCGCTCGAAGACGAAGTAGGTGTCGTCGGCGACCACGTCGCCCTCCACCACCCGCACGCCGCGCGCCGCCAGTTGGTCCGCCAGTTGCTCCAGCACGAACACCGGCGGTTGCCCGCGCTCGGTGCGCGTCTTGTAGGGCAGCGTCCGGCCGGAGAGATTCGGATCGCCCCGCCCCACCAGCATCAGGTCCCCGCTGATGCGCCCGTAGCGGTCGGGTGCCGCAGCCGCCTCTACCGTGGTGCGGAACTTGTGCTCCGGCCCGATCAGCGCCAAAGCCGCCGCCGTGATGAAAAGCTTGGTGTTCGACGCCGGCGTGAACAGCTTCTCCGCATTGCGCTCGTAGAGCGTCGTGCCGCTGCGCAGCGACACTACCTCGACGCCCCAGAAGCCGCGCGCCGCTTGCGGCTCGGCCAGAATGGCGTCGATCTTCGCCGCCAGGACCTTCTGGCGCGCCTTCTCGGCCTTCGTCGCGGCAACCGCCTGCGACGCAATCAGGATCAGCACAACAACGACCGCAACTCGGCAACGCTTATGCATCAGGAGAATTCTAGCGGAGTTTGCCGTCCTCGCCCTCGGTTTCCGCCGGCAAGACGTTGGCAAGCCGGCACCCCTCCTTCGTGTTGCCGGAGCCTGCCGTGAGCCTGTCGAAGGGTGTCCTTTGTGCTTGGCTTTCCGCCACGGGACTTGCAACTGGAAACCAGAAGCCAGAAACTCGAAACTGCCTTTATGCGCCCCCCCTTCACCTGGCGGCTCAAGTCCCGCTCACTTGAGCTGGGCTCGCGTACTCTCGTCATGGGCGTGGTCAATGTCACGCCCGACTCTTTCTCCGACGGCGGCCTCTACCTCGATCCCGACCTCGCTGTCGCCCACGCCCTGCGCCTGCTCGACGAAGGCGCCGATCTGCTCGACATCGGCGGCGAGTCCACTCGTCCGGGCTCGGCCGACCGCGTTCCGGAGGAAGAGGAACTGCGGCGCGTCCTGCCGGTGATTGAAGGCGTCCTGCGCGGGCGGCCGCAGGCCATCATTTCCGTGGATACCTATAAGTCTGGCGTCGCCCGCCGCGCCGTCGAAGCCGGCGCCGAGATCATCAACGACATCAGCGCCTTCCGCTGGGACCCCGCCATGGCCGGCGCCGTGGCCGAACTCGCCTGCGGCTGCATCCTCATGCACATGCGCGGACGCCCGGAAGAATGGCGCACGCTCGCGCCCATCGACAACCTCCCCGGCCGTGTGCTGCGCGACCTCGCGCACTGGGCGCAGCAGGCGCTCGACGCCGGCGTCGCCCGCGACCGCATCGTGCTCGATCCCGGCTTCGGCTTCGGCAAGAACTTCGAGGAGAACTACCCCTTGCTGGCGCGGTTCCGCGAACTGCGCCGGCTCGATTTCCCATTGCTGGCCGGCACTTCGCGCAAATCGTTCCTTGGCCGAACGCTGGCGCGTAACGGCCAGGACGCCCCGCCCGGCCAGCGCCTCTCCGCCAGCCTGGCCTCCATGACCGCCGCCATCCTCCAGGGCGCGCATATCGTGCGTGTTCACGACGTCAAGGAATCGGTCGAAGCGGCCCGCATCGCCGACGCCATCCTCGCCGCGAAGAGCTGATCAAGAAAGCGCAAAGAAGCCTTAGACCTTTTGGCCCTTCGTTTTGCTTCGTGTCCTTTGTGGTTAGATGGTTTTTTCCGAATCCAGCAATATCGTCACCGGCCCGTCGTTCACCAGCGTCACGTCCATCATTTCCTGAAAGCGGCCGGTTTCACAGCGCAGCCCGAAGGCGCGCAACCGCTCGACGAAGTACTCGTACAGGCGCCGCGCCTCCGCTGGCGGCGCCGCCCGGTCGAACGACGGACGCTTGCCGCGGCGAACGTCGCCGTACAGCGTGAATTGCGAGACCACCAGTACGGCCCCGCCGCTTTCGCCGACCGCGCGATTCATTTTCCCTTCCCCGTCTTCGAAGACGCGCAGGCCCGCAACCTTGTCGGCCAGGTAGTCCGCCGCGGCTTCCGTGTCCTCTCGCGCCACTCCCACAAATACCAGCAGGCCCGCGCCAATCGAGCCCACTACTTCTCCATTCACCGCAACCGACGCCTGCTTCACGCGCTGCACCACGGCCCGCATGCAACCAAGTGTCAAGTTTCCGGTTTCAAGTTTCAAGTAAGCAGGTCATTGACGCCACCCCAGCCACTTCCTAGAATCCTCCTTCCCTTCTTGGAGGTCCCTTCAATGCGAAAACCGCTTCTCGCACTCATCCCGCTCTTATGTTTCGCCGCCCTCGCCCAGGACGTCACTCATCCCACCGGCAAGAACGAACTGGTCATCCGCAGCGCCACGCTCCTCACCGTCACGCATGGGCGCATCGAGAACGGCAGCGTGTACGTCAAGGACGGCAAGATCGTGGCCTTCGGTGCGAACGTGGACGCGCCCGCATCGGCCACCGTGGTTGACGCTGCCGGCAGGTTCGTCACCCCCGGCATCATCGACGCTCACTCGCACTCCGCGCTTGATGACGACGTCAACGAAGCCACCAGCCCGGTCACGCCCCACATGCGCATGCAGGACGCCTTCGAATACACCGACAAGGCGGTCTACCGCTCCCTGGCCGGCGGCGTCACTACGTCGCTCTCCCTGCACGGCTCGGCCAACATGATTGGCGGGCAGGCCATCGTCTTCAAGCACAAGTACGGCCTCGGTCGCGACCAGATGCTCTTTGCCGGCGCCCCACGCTCCATCAAGTTCGCTTCCGGCGAGAACCCCAAGCGCGTCTACGGCACCCTCAAGCAGATGCCTTCCACCCGCATGGGCAACTTCGCCGTGCAGCGCCAGGCGCTGGCCGAAGCCCGCGACTACATGCACGAGTGGGAGGAGTACGAAGCCAAGCTGGCCAAAGGCGACTCGGACGCTAAGCGTCCCAAGCGCGACCTGAAGCTCGAAGCTCTGGCCGAGGTCCTGCGCGGGAATCTTCTCGTCCAGATCCACTGCTATCGTGCCGACGAGTTCCTCACCGAGATCGCCATCGCGCACGAGTTCGGCTACAAGATCCGCGCCTTCCACCACGCCCTCGAGGCCTACAAGGTGCCGGAGGAGATCGCCAAGGAGGGCATCGCCATCGCCACCTTCACGGACTGGTGGGGCTACAAGCACGAAGCTTGGGACGCCATACCCTGGAACGCGGTCATGGCCATGCGCAAGGGCGTGCGCGTCGCCATCAAGAGCGATTCCGACGATTTCGCCCGCCGCCTCAACCAGGAAGCCGGCAAGACCATGCGCTACGGTGGCGCCACCGAGGAGGACGCTCTGCGCATGATCACCCTCAACCCCGCCTGGATCATCGGTGTCGACGATCGCGTGGGCTCCATCGACGTGGGCAAGGATGCCGACCTCGTCATCTGGGATAGCTACCCGCTTTCCACCTTCGCCCGCGCCGACCAGGTCTTCATCGACGGTGACCTCTATTTCGACCGCTCGCTTCCCGGCTACGGCATGCCGCAGTACAAGGAGGGAAACTGATGCGCACACATCGTTGTTGTCATCCCGAGCGAGACGCCGTTGCTTCTTGTCGAGCGAAGGATCTAGGCGCGCCGATTCGCGTCGGTGCGCGAAAGGCGCGCATCCTTTTTGCCTTGATTCTTCTCATCACCATGTCGTCCCTCACCCTCGCCGCTCAGACACCCGCTCCCGTCGTCCTCCGCGGCGGCAAGCTCCTTACCGTGTCTCACGGCGTCATCGAGAACGGTGTGCTGGTGATGGAAAACGGCAAAATCACCGCTCTCGGCAAGGCGGGCGAGGTCGCCATCCCCAAGGGCGCGCGCGTCCTCGACGTCAAGGGCATGACCGTCTATCCCGGCCTCATCGACTCGCAGACCAATCTTGGCCTCACCGAAATCTCTGCGGTTGCGATGACCAACGACCTGGTCGAGCCCAGCGACGAGATCACGCCCCACATGCATGTCTACGATGCCTTTCACGCCGAGTCGGAACTCATCCCGGTGACGCGCCTGAACGGCATCACCAACGCCATCGTGGCCCCGGCGGAGACCAACACCCTGCCCGGCCAAGCCTCGCTGGTGCAGCTCGACGGCCGTTCCCGCGACGAGATGCTGGTCGTCCGCGACCTCGCGCTCATGATGAACTTCACCGGCGCCCAGCGACGCAACCAGACTTGGGACAGCCGCAAGTTCCCCCAGACTCGCATGGGCCTTGCCGCCCAGCTTCGTCAGGCCTTCCTGGACGCCCAGGACTACCGCCAGCGCCGGCAGGAGTACGAGCAGCGCAAGGCGGCCAAGGAAAAGGATCCCACCCTCAAGGACAAGGAGCGTCCCAAGCGCGACCTCAGGCTGGAAGCGCTCTTGCCCTATCTCGACGGCAAGAAGCCCGTGGTGCTGGCTGCGGCGGAGCCCAGCGACGTTGAAGTTGCGCTCAGCCTGGCGCGCGAATTCAACCTGCAAGTCGTGCTCAACCACATCACCCATTCGCTGACCTTGCTGGACAAGATCGCGGAAGCCAAACTTCCTGTCATCGTCGGCCCCATCTACACCACGCCCAAGGACAACGAACGCTACGATGTGGTCTATCGCCTGCCCGCCGAATTGGCGCGCCGCGGCATCAAGTTCGCTTTCGCCTCCTACGATGCCCATGATGTGCGCAACCTGCCCTACGCCGCCGGCTACGCCGTCGCCTGGGGCGTCCCTTACGACCAAGCCCTGAAGGCGTTGACGCTCAATCCCGCCGAGATCTGGGGCGTGGCCGCTCAGTTGGGCTCGCTCGATGCCGGCAAGACCGCCAACATCGTCGTCGCCGATGGCGACCCGCTCGATGTCCGCACCGACGTCAAGCGCCTCTTCATCGCTGGCCGCGAGGTCCCTCTCACCAGCCGCCAGACCGCCCT
>DATIGQ010000149.1 GCA_035454605.1 Terriglobales bacterium | reverse complement strand
GGCCGGCATCTTTGAGAACCTTGATTAACCACAAAGGACACGAAGGAACACCAAGGAATCAAGTGCAGGTTACGGCGACAAATAGGCCCGGAATGACTGCCGACGAGGTGAGCCACGCGGTCATCACTGCCGCGATGAAGGTACACTCCGCGCTTGGGCCGGGACTGCTGGAGAGTGCGTATGAAGCCTGCTTACAGCACGAATTACGGAAGATGGGTCTCAAATCTGAGGCGCAGGTCGAATTACCAGTGGTGTACGACAGCATCAAGCTGGACCTTGGCTACCGAATCGACCTGCTTGTCGAAGATCTCGTCATAGTTGAGCTGAAGTCGGTGGAGGCACTCACGGCTGTCCACCAGGCGCAGATCCTTTCGTACCTGAAGCTGAGCGGCAAGTCGTTGGGCTGCTCATTAACTTCAACGTCGCTCACCTGAAGGATGGCATAAAGAGATTTGTGCGCGGCACTGATTGGAAATGACTCTTAACTTCGTGTTCCTTCGTGCCCTTTGTGGTTAAAGGAGAATTGACATGGCAACGGCAGCGGCAGAAACCAAGGCAATCATCGCCGGCGGCAGCTTCCTTATCGAAGACCGCGCGCCGGAGGAAGTCTTCACGCCCGAGGACTTCAGCGAGCAGCACCAGCTCATTGCGCAGACCACGGAAGAATTCGCGCGCAACGAGATCGTGCCCAACATCGAGAAGATCGAGCACAAGGACTGGGCGGTCACGCGCGAACTCATCCGCAAGGCCAGCGAGCTGGGCCTGGCCAACGTGGACGTCCCCGAAGAATACGGGGGCGCGGAGATGGACAAGGTGTCGTCCTCCATCATCTCCGACCGCATCGCCAAGTGCGGCAGTTTCAGCGTCAGCTTCACCGGGCACATGGGCATCGGCACGCTGCCCATCGTGTATTTCGGCACCGACGAGCAGAAGAAGAAGTACCTGCCCGGGCTCGCTTCCGGAAAGCTGATCGGCGCCTACGCGCTCTCCGAGTCCACCTCCGGCTCGGACGCCCTGAACTGCCGGGCCCGTGCCGAGCTCACTCCCGACGGCAAGCACTACGTCCTGAACGGCGAGAAGATGTGGATCACCAACGGCGGTTTCGCCGACCTGTTCACCGTCTTCGCCAAGGTGAATGGCGAGAAGTTCAGCGCCTTTTTGGTAGAGCGAAACTTCCCTGGTCTGACCATCGGCGCGGAAGAAAAGAAGATGGGCATCCGCGGCTCTTCCACCACGCCCGTCATCCTCAACGATTGCAAGGTACCGGCGGAGAACCTGCTGGGTGAGATCGGCAAGGGCCACATCATCGCCTTCAACATCCTCAACATCGGCCGCTTCAAGCTGGGCGCCGGCTGCACCGGCGGCGCGCGCACGTCGCTGGAACACGCCGTGGCCTACGCCAAGGAGCGCAAGGCTTTCGGCAAATCCATCGCCGAGTTCGGCATGGTCCAGGAGATGCTGGCCGACATTGCCGTGAACACCTGGGCGTCCGAAACCATGGTGTATCGCACCGTGGGCATGATCGACGCCGCGCTCGCCGGCATCGACAAGAAGTCGCCCGAGGCGTCCCGCCTCATCCGCAAGGGCATTGAGGAATACGCCGTCGAGTGCTCCATCGTCAAAGTCTGGTGCTCGGAGATGATGGACCGCGTCGTGGATGCCGTGGTGCAGATCTACGGTGGCTACGGCTTCGTCGAGGAGTACCCGGCGGAGCGCGCCTACCGCGACTCGCGCGTCAATCGCATCTTTGAAGGCACCAACGAGATCAACCGGCTCATCATCACCGGCTTCCTGTTGAAGCGCGCCATGAGCGGCCAGTTGCCGCTGCTGCCCGCCATCAAGAAGCTGATGGACGAAGTGCTTTCCGGTCCGGCCTCGGGCGACGACTTCGAGGGCCCGCTGGCTGCGGAGCGCAAGCTGGTGGCCGCGGCCAAGAAAATCGCCCTCTTCGCCTCCGGCGCGGCCTCGCAGAAGTACATGACCGCGCTCGCCGACCAGCAGGAGATCATGGGCGCCATGGCCGACCTCACCATCGAAGCCTACGCCATGGAATCCGTGGTGCTGCGCGCGCAGAAGATGGTGGCAACCCGGGGCGAGACGGCTGCCGCACTGGCCGTCGCTCTGACCCAGGTCTATCTTGCAACCGCCATCGAGAAGGTGGAATCGGCGGCACGTAAGGTGATTGCGGCCGTTGCTGAAGGCGACATGCTGCGCACCCAGCTCGCCATCCTGCGGCGCCTGGGGAAGTACGAACCGTACAACGTCATTGCGCTGCGACAGCAGATTGCCCGGCGCGTGATCGAGACCGGCAAGTACGTAACGGCATAGCGCAAAACCACAGGGGACCCAGAGGAGCACGGAAGCCAGAGGGTAGACTCGCCCGCCTGGCTCTGTGTTCCTCTGTGTCCTCCGTGGTTAAGACACTCAGGCCGTTGTCTTTCCGTCGCGCTCTTTGCGCAGCTCTTCCATCACGGCCCGCACCAGTTCCTTGGCATCGGTCAGCGACTTGAGAACCAGTTCCACGTCCATCACCGGACGGTCGGGATAGCGCTGGCTCTGGCAGTAGACGCCGTGCTGGCCCACCAGCACCATGGCGTCGGTAAGGATGTCCATGGTGACGGCCAGGCGGCCGCGCGGCACTCCCATCATGAACTCGTACTTCTGCAGCTCTTCCTGCTTCTCATCGAACACGGACATGCGATAATTCTACCCTTTGCCGGGCGGGCGGCAGGCGGTCCCCAACGGCAAATCCCAGGTAAGGAAGGTTCCGATGCGCCGATTCCTCGCTTCCCTGTTCACCTTCGTTCTCTTCTCCTCGATCCTTCTGGCCCAGCAGGAAGACAAGAGCAAGCGCCCCTCACCGCCGGGCACGGCCGAAATCACGATTGCGGGAAAGAAGATCACCATCAACTACAGCCGGCCGAAGATCAAGGACCCCAAGACCGGAGCCGTACGCAAGATCTACGGAGGCCTGGTTCCCTATGGCGAGGTGTGGCGTACCGGCGCGAACGAGGCCACGGAGCTGATCACGGAAGCCGACCTCTCCATCGGCGGCGTCTCCGTCCCCAAGGGCACGTACACGCTCTTCACCATCCCCGGCGAAAAGGGCTGGATGCTCATCATCAACAAGCAGACCGGCCAGTGGGGCAGAGACTACGACGTCAAGCAGGACCTGGCCCGCGTGGACATGAAGACCGAACCGATCGAGATTCCCATCGAGCAGTTCACCATCTCCTTCATGGAAAAAGGCAAGGATGGCGCCACGCTGCGCCTGGACTGGGAGAAGACGCGCGCGTGGGTAGAGTTCACGGCCAAGTAGCCGTGTTGTAGTGCATCGCCGCAGTCAGTATGGACGGGCAAGGAGGTCCGCATGGCGCGGCAAAACATTTCGTCGGGGACGCCCTGGGAGCCCCTGGTCGGTTACTCGCGCGCAGTCCGTATCGGCAACCATATTTACGTCTCCGGAACCACCGCGACCGATAAGGATGGACTCATCGTCGGCGCGGGCGATGCCTACGCCCAAACCGTGCAGACCCTGCGCAACATTGAGCGCGCGCTGAAGAACGCCGGCGCCTCGCTCACCGACATAGTGCGCACGCGCATCTTCGTCACCAACATCGACGATTGGGAGCAGATCGGCCGGGCTCACGGCGAGTTCTTCGCCACTATCCGCCCCGCCACCACCATGGTCGAGGTCGCCCGGCTCATCGATCCCGATATGCTGGTCGAGATCGAAGCCGAGGCCATCGTAGAGAAGTCTTAACCACCGAGGGCACAGAGAGACGCGGAGGCTTGCCACAGGCCTTTGAAATCTCTGTGTACCTCTGTGTCCTCTGTGGTTGAAGCTGTTACTAGTCGGCGGCTTCGCGCATCGGCGGGCGCCAGCGCAGCACCGGCTTGCGCGCCGCCTGCACTTCATCCAGACGGGAGACGCGCGTGGTGTGCGGGGCATCCAGGATGACCTGCGGCTCCCGCTCGGCTTCTTCCGCAATCGCGCGCATGGCCTCGATGAACAGGTCCAGCTCTTCCTTCGACTCGCTCTCTGTCGGCTCGATCATCAGCGCGCCCGGCACGATCAGCGGGAACGACGTGGTATAGGGATGGAATCCGTAGTCGATCAGCCGCTTGGCGATGTCTCCCGTCTTCACGCCCTTCGCGGCCTGCTTCTTGTCGCTGAAGACGACCTCGTGCATGGTGGGCGTCTTGTAGGGTAGCTCGTACACGCCCTCCAGCTTCTTGCGGATGTAGTTGGCGTTGAGGACGGCATCTTCGGTCGTCTGCCGCAGGCCGTCGGGACCGTTGGCCAGAATGTAGGCCAGTGCGCGGACGTGCATGCCGAAGTTCCCGTAGAACGCTCGCACCCGGCCGATGGATTTCGGCCTGTCGTAATCGAATTCGAGCGAGCCGTCAGGATTCTCCATTACCACCGGTAGCGGCAGGAATGGCTCCAGCCTGCGCTTGCACGCCACCGGCCCCGATCCCGGACCGCCGCCGCCGTGCGGCGTGGAGAACGTCTTGTGCAAATTCAGGTGCATCACGTCCACGTTGAAATCGCCCGGCCGGGTCTTGCCCACCAGCGCGTTCAAGTTGGCGCCATCCACGTACAGCAACCCGCCTTTGGCGTGCAGGATGTCCGCAATCTTGTGGATCTCCTCCTCGAAGACACCCAGGGTATTGGGGTTGGTGAGCATGAGCGCGGCTACATCCTCGTTCATCTGCCGCTCCAGCGCTCCCACATCCACCCTGCCCGCTGCATTCGACTTCAGATTCTCCACCACGTAGCCGCAAATGGCCGCCGTCGCCGGATTCGTGCCATGCGCCGAGTCGGGGATGAGGACCTTCTTGCGCGGATTGCCCTGCGCTTCCAGAAACGCCCGCACCATCAGGATGCCGGTAAGCTCGCCGTGCGCTCCCGCCGCCGGCTGCAGCGTGATGGCGTCCATGCCGGTGATCTCCAGCAGGCAGTCCGCCAGCGCTTTCATAATCTGTAGCGCGCCCTGCGAGAGACGCTGTGGCTGGTAGGGATGCGCTTCCGCCAGGCCGCGTAGCCGGGCCACGACCTCGTTCACGCGCGCGTTGTATTTCATGGTGCACGAGCCCAGCGGATACAAGCCCGTGTCCACTCCGTAGTTCCATGTGGAAAGCCGTGTGAAGTGGCGGATGATCTCGATCTCGCTCACTTCGGGCATGTTCCCGAGGTCGGAGCGCGCCACCGCGCCCAGAATTTTCTCTGCATCCACCGCCGGCACGTCCAGTGGCGGCAGCTTCCACGCCGCCTTGCCGGGGGACGACTTCTCGAAGATGAGGCCTTCGTTCTGGTTGACGTGCGTCGTGGCCTTGCGCGGTCCGCTCATGCCCGCACCGCCGCCACCGCCGCGTCGATGGACTCGCGCTTCATCTGCTCCGTACAGCACCACAGCGATGCGTTCCCCAGTTCGGGATAGAACTTTTTCAACGGGAAACCGCCCACGATCTTCTTCTCCAGCAGGCGGCGGTTGAGCTCGTGCGGGTCTTCCTGCGTCTGGACCACGAACTCATGGAATCGTGGCGCGCCGTCGAACAGTACTTTCGCCTTCTTGCGGAGCTCGCCGGCAGCATAGGCGGCTTTGGCCAAGTTGTGACGCGCCAGCTCCTTCAGCCCCTCGCGTCCATAGACGGAAAGAAAGATGGTGGCCATCAACGCTACCAGCGCCTGGTTGGTGCAGATGTTGGAGGTGGCCTTCTCCCGGCGGATGTGCTGCTCGCGGGTGGAGAGCGTCAGGCAGAATCCTCGCCGGCCGTGGCGGTCGCGGGTTTCGCCCACCAGGCGCCCGGGCATCTGGCGCACGTATTTCTCACGCGTGGCCAGCACGCCGCAGAAAGGCCCGCCGAATCCAGGCGGTACCCCGAACGACTGTGCCTCCATGGCGACGATGTCCGCCTCCGCCGGCGGTCGTACGATGCCCAGCGACACTGCTTCTGCGACCACGACCACCAGCAGGGCGCCCTTGCGGTGGCCAACCTCGGCCATGGCGGCGACGTCCTCAATGGTGCCGAAGAAGTTCGGCGACTGCAGAATGACGCAAGCGGTCTGCTCCGTCACCGCCTTATCGACCGCGGCCATGTCGACGCGGCCATTCTCGCCATAGCCCACCTCGGTGACCTTCATTCCTTCATGTTGCACGTAGGTGGCGAGCACTTCGCGATATTCCGGATGGACGGTGCGGGCCACCACCGCGGCGTGGCGTCCCGTGATGCGCGCCGCCATCATGGCGGCCTCGGGAACGGCCGTGGAGCCGTCGTACATGGAGGCGTTGGCCACTTCCATGCCCGTCAGCTCGCAGATCATGGTCTGGAATTCGAAGATCGATTGCAGTGTGCCCTGCGCGATCTCCGCCTGGTAGGGCGTGTACGCGGTGAAGAACTCGCCCCGCGACGCCAGGGCCTCGATCACCAGCGGCCGATAGTGCTCGTAGACGCCAGCGCCCAGGAAGCTGGCGTGATCCGCCGCCGTTCCCGCGCCCCGCTCGCGAAAGTACTCCACGATTTCCGACTCGGCCATCTGCCGCGGCACCTTCAGGTCGCGGCTCAGGCGGTACTCGGTGGGAATCTGCGAGAACAGGTCATCGATGGAGCGCGCGCCGATCTCGCGCAGCATCGCTTCGCGGTCGCTGGGGGATTTGGGCAGGTAGCGCATCAGGAGCTGGAACTTTCCTGGGCCACGAACTTTTCGTATTCCTCGGCGGACATCAATCCCTTCAGCTCGTCCTGATTGTCCAGCGTGACCTTGATCATCCAGGTCCCGTGGGGATCGCTGTTGATCTTCTCCGGCGCCGTGACCAATTCCTCGTTCACCGCCGCCACCGTCCCGGAAACCGGAGCGAACAGATCGGAGACCGCCTTGACCGATTCCACCGTGCCAAAGCTTTGCATGGCCGTGACCTTCGCGCCCGGTTTGGGAAGGTCGACAAAGACAATGTCGCCCAGGGAACTCTGGGCGTGATCGGTAATCCCGATCATTCCGCTCTTCCCGTCCAAACGGATCCACTCGTGTTCTTTGGTGTACTTCAGTTCTTTGGGATAGGCCATGCTCGTTCTCAGTCCTCTCCAGTCTAATTGCGGATCCGCTTGTAGAACGGCGTCGGGATCACGCGGGCTCTCACCGCCTGGCCGCGTATCTCCACTTCCAGGGCAGTCCCCGGCGCCGCATGTCCCGGTGGTACGTAGGCCAGCGCAATGTTCTTTTTCAGATAGGGCGCGTAGGAACCGCTGGTCACACAGCCGATCTCACGGCCACCCGCGTCCATCACCTTGTAACCGTCGCGGGCAATGCCACGCTCGGTCATCTCCAAGCCGATCAGCGTCCGCTGGATGCCCTCGGTTTTCTGTCTGCCCAGTGCCTCACGTCCGACGAACTCGCCCTTCTCCATCTTGCAGAATCGGTCCAATCCCGCTTCCCACACCGTGATGGACTCCGAGATCTCGTGACCGTAGAGCGCCATCTTGGCCTCCAGGCGCAGCGTGTTCCTCGCGCCCAGGCCACACGGCAGGAGGCCGAGCGCATCGCCGGCGCCCAGCACCTCGTGCCAGACGCGCGCGCTGGTCGCCGCGTCGGAAGGAACATAGATTTCGAAACCGTCTTCGCCCGTGTAGCCGGTCCGCGCGATCAGCACCCGGTCGAGCCCGCACACCGTTCCCGTGGTAAACCAGTAGTTCTTGATGGCGCCGAGGTCGGCGTCCGTCAGCTTGGCCAGCACTTCTACCGCCCGCGGCCCCTGGATCGCGAGTTGGGTGTAGTCATCACCTTCGTCGATCACGTCGCAGTCGAACGTGCGGGTGTTCTCGCGCACCCAGCGCGCATCTTTCTCCCGCGTACCTGCGTTGATGACCAGCAGGTAGTCGCTTTCTCCCATGCGATGGACGATCACGTCATCCACAAACGTGCCTTGTGGATAGAGCAGCGCCGAATACTGCGCCTGGCCAACCGCCAGCCGTGCGGCGTCGTTCATGGTGATGTGCTGGACCGCCTCAAGTGCCTGCCGGCCCCGCACGCGGATGTCGCCCATGTGGCTGACGTCGAACAGTCCCACGGCGGTACGCACCGCCATGTGCTCCTGGATAAGCCCGCCCGGTCGTCCGCCCCAGCCCGCCGGATACTCCACCGGCATGTCCCAGCCGCCGAAGTCCACCATCTTTGCTCCCATCTGGCGATGGACGCGGTTGAGGGCGGTCTTTCGAAGCGTCGACGTGGTCGCCTCGACGGTCGGAGACAAGTGGGATTTCCTTCGTTGGGTCGCTAGCTGCCGGCCCGCTGAGATGGCAGAACCGCCTACGTTACCACGCGGTTTTTCGCACGGTCAACGCTCGGTGCCCTGGTCCTTCGCTGGCCTCTCCTCGGCACGAGGGTCTACCAGCGCTCTCCCCGCCGGCCATGCCGACCGGCTGAACGCCGATCCATTGAACCGCCAGTTGCAGTCGTGACACCGGTAGGGACGGCGAAGCGTCAGCCGCAGGATCCAGCGCTCATAGAAACTCCGGCGGCGCGAGCGATGCACACTCCGGCCCTTGCACTTCGGACAGACGCGGACCTGCACTCTTGCCTTCCTCTTCCTCCATTCTAGCGATTCCTCGCCGCACCCCGTGCACATCTCGCCCGGCGCGCTCTGCCCCTTTTCCTCGCGGCCGAAACGCGTTACATTGCACGCATGGCTGACCCGTTCCACTGCGCCGTCTGCGGACAGGAAGAGAGCAAGTGTAACTGCGACAAGTATTGCTTCCTCTGCCAGGGCGCTCACAATGTCCGTCTTTGCCAGGACGGCATGTACTACTGCCTCGATTGCCGCGAGGCTTGCGACTTCCAGGCGCAATACTGAGAAACCGCTTGCCTGTCACTCGGCTCGTTTGAATTCGGATCAGGGACGGTTTGAGCAATGCTGATAAGGAAACACGTCGTCACGTCCCGCCTTTCCCATCGCAGTTCGAAGTTCGCAGATCACAGCTCACAGGTCAGATGACCACCGTCTCCTTGTGCTCTCCGAACACGCTGCGCATGGCGTCGGAGATCTCCCCCACCGTGGCGTAGCTTTCCACCGCTTGGAGAATGCGAGGCATAAGGTTGTCGCCGCTACCGGCGGCGGCTTGCACTGCCGCCAGCGCCGCCTTCCACTTGGTTGCATCGCGGCGCGCGCGCAGCGCCTGCAGCCGCTCCACCTGCTGGCGTTCCAGCCCTTCGTCCACGCGCTGCACCGGCACCGAGCGTTCTTCCTCCACCGTGAAGCGGTTCACGCCCACCACGATGGCTTCCTCGTCTTCCACTGCGCGCTGATACTCATAGGCAGCGTTCTGGATCTCCTGCTGCACGTAGCCGCGTTCGATGGCGCGCAGCATCCCGCCCAGGGCTTCGACCTTCTCCAGGTACGCCCTGGCCCGCTCCTCGATAGCGTTCGTGAGCGCCTCAATGTAGTACGACCCAGCCAGCGGATCGATGGTATGGGCCACGCCCGATTCGTAGGCCACCACCTGCTGGGTGCGCAGCGCGACGCGCGCGGCCTCCTCGGTGGGCAGGCCCAGGGCTTCGTCATAGCTGTTGGTGTGCAGCGACTGCGTCCCTCCCAGCACCGCCGCCACCGCCTGCAGCGTGGTGCGCACGATGTTGATCTCCGGCTGTTGCGCGGTCAGCGTCGATCCCGCCGTCTGGGTATGGAAGCGCAGCATCTCCGATCGCGGATTCTTTGCCTGGAAGCGTTCCCGCATGATGCGCGCCCACAAGCGCCGCGCCGCGCGGTACTTGGCCACCTCCTCCAGCACGTTGTTGTGCGCATTGAAGAAGAATGAGATGCGCGGCGCGAACCGGTCCACCTCCAGGCCGGCTCGCTGCGCGGCCTCCACGTAGGTCATGGCATTGCCCAGCGTGAACGCCACCTCCTGCACCGCCGTCGAGCCCGCTTCCCGCATGTGGTAGCCGGAGATGGAGATGACGTTCCATTCCGGCACCTCGCGGTTCGCCCACGCGAACATGTCGGTGATGATGCGCATGGC
>DATIGQ010000148.1 GCA_035454605.1 Terriglobales bacterium | reverse complement strand
CCGCCGGCCGCGGGCATTTTCCACACCTGCCAGCTTCCGGAGCGGTCGGAAGCGAAATAGATCCATTGCCCGTCGCGCGACCAACTGGGTACCACGTGGTTGAAGTCTCCGGATGTCAACTGGCGAGGCGCGCCTCCCTCGGCCTGAATGGAAAAGATGTGAGCATAGCGGTCGGGGCGCGAGTCGAAAACGAGTTGCCGTCCCTCAGGCGACCAGCGTGGAGTCCCGGTGAGGGGCCCCCGAAATGAGGTCAGCTGCAGCGGATTGCTACCATCCGCCTCGCACACCCAGATCTCGTAGAACCCGCTGCGCGTGGACTGGAAAACGATCCTCTTCCCGTCAGGAGAGTACTGCGGCCCCTCATCTTTCCGCGTGGAGACGATGAGCGGGCTAGCGGGCTCGGCGCGTGCGCCCATCCGTGCAACGGGAATCCGCACTATGTCCTCGTCCCACTGATGCTGCACGTAGGCCAAGCGGTTTCCCTGGGGGGCGACCGCGGGGGAGAGCGCGCCTTCGCCGCCCACGGCCAGGCTCTGGGGTTCGCCGCCCGTGGAGGCCACGCGCCAAAGGGTCGGAGTAGCGCGGCCGAAAGAGGCGAAGATAATCTGGCGTCCGTCGGTCGTCCAGTCCAAGCCGATGATGAGCGCATTCTGGAAGGTGATTCGTTTCGGCTCCCCTCCCGCGACCGGCACCGTGTAGATGTCGGCAGTCTCCCGGGTTTCGCGCAGGAAGGCCACCTGCCGGCCGTCGGGCGAAAAACGAGCGTTGTAATCGCCATCGAGCTGCGGCTCTGGGTAGGTAAGTTGCCGCCGCTCCAGGGTGTCGAGGGAGAGCAAGTACAACGCGAGGGGTTTCTCGGCTCCCGTTCTCTCCGCGAAGATGATGTACCTCCCGTCCGGTGACCAGGCCGGTATGCCCGCTCGTTCGCGAGTGCCGTACAGAGTGCGCTCGGCTCCGCCCAGGGCTGGGATCACCATGAGCGACGACTCGCCTTCCCGATAGCGCATGAAGGCCAGATAGCGGCCGTCCGGAGACCAGGTGGGGCTGGCCTCCGCCGCGTCTGGAGTCTCGGTCAAACGCAACGGCGAGCTGGCCCCCACCAGTTGCACGTAGAGGTCGGAGGGCTGATTGTTCACTGAGGCCCCGTAGGCGATGTGGTTGCCGTCGGGAGAGAATGCAGGGGAGAATTCATCTCCCGGAGCGGTGGTAAAAGGCACCACCTGCATGGGAGGCACAGCGGCCTGCGGAGTGGCCTGCCTGCCCGGACGCAGGAGCCAAAAGATCGTCCCAGCCGCCGCGATCACTGCCATCAGGATGAGCACCATGCCCGGTGAGGCTTTGTTCCCTTCTGCCGGTTGGGAAACGGCAGGCTGGGCAGCAGTGGTCGCCGGCATGATCTCCGCTTCTGGCCGTGACCCATCACCGGCGAAACCCCGCCCGCCCACAGGCGCAATGAACCGGTAGCCGCGCCGGGGCAGGGTCTCGACGAAGCGGGGGTTGTCGGCATCGTCGCCCAAGGCCTCGCGCAGCTTCTTCACTGCCGTGTTCAGGCTGTGGTCAAAGTCCACGAAGGTATCGGCCGGCCACAGACGCTTGCGCAGCTCCTCCCGAGTGACGACTTCGCCCGGCCTCTCCAGAAGCATCGTGAGGATCTGGAAGGGCTGCTCCTGGAGCTTTACCTTGGCCCCGTTCTTGCGCAGCTCCCCGGCGCGCAGGTCGGCGGAGTAGACGCCGAAGCGAATGACGATCGGCGATTCAGCGGAAGAATTCATGACCCGGAGAGTTTTCAGGCTGAGTCTAGCACTCACGTATGTACAGACGCACCGGGGCCTGAATAGGTTCGCCGAAGGCCTGGCGGCGCTTGTTCACCCGCATCCGTAACTGACTTGTTTTCATGCCGTTATCTGTTTACCCACGTTCTCCCCAGGGTCCACATGGGATGCATTGCGATGCGCAAGCACCCGCATCAGATTCGCTCGTGTAAGGCCCAAGCCCCCACGGGCGGCGGCCGACGGGATCGCGTAGGCGGTCCGAAACAAACCAAAGCATGGAGGAAAACTACAATGACACGCAATCACACGATCCTGGCAGTGCTGCTGCTGATGATGGTGGCGGCAACGGCCACCGCCAACGCGCAGAGCGACCGCTCGATCACGGTCAAGGTTCCCTTCGACTTCGTGGTCGAGAACCAGAAGCTGCCTGCGGGAGAGTACCGCGTCCAGGCCCTGCACAGCGACCGCAGCGACCGCATGCTGCTGCGCCGCGAGGGCGGCGGAGCTGTGACCACAGTTTTCACCCTTCCGGTGAGAACGCTGGACGCCGCTTCGGAGAGCAAGTTGGTCTTCAAACGCTACGGCAGCCAGTATTTCCTCTCCCAGATCTGGATGCAGAGCGCGGATGCAGGCCGTGAAGTGCTGATCGGCCGGGCGGAGCAGGAAGCAGCCAAGGCCAACGGTTCCAAACGCCTGGTGGTCCTGGCGCAGAAACAGAAGTGAAAGCATGAGCGGGCGCAGCTCCTGATCGCGCCGGGACTGGGCCGATTGCTCCCGCCGGCAGGGCGATGAGGCTGCTCGCGCCCGCTCATTTTGCCGAAGGCTCAGGGCCGCCTGCCCCTGTTGCCGGCAGGAACTCGCGCGCCTCGTCGTCGAGACCCGTCATTTCCCAGCGGATGAGCGAAACCGGAATGGCGCCCGCCGCCAGGAACTGATCATGGAACTCGCCCAGTTGGAACTCTTTGCCGAGTTGACGGGCGCGGTCGGCGAGCAGGCGCTCGATCTGCAGCTTGCCCATCTGGTAGCTCATGCCGTAAGTGGGAGTGCGCAGGTAGATCTCGCAGTCCACGCGGGCGACGTCGCGGTCCATGAAGGGGACGTTCTTGACCATGTAATCGATGCCCTGTTCCACCGTCCATTCGCCGGTATGCATGTGAAGTTCGGCTCGGTTCCGGACGGCGCGGGCGGCGGCGAAGATCCAGAACAGCTCCCGCGTGCGCGGCAGGTCGTCGAGCAGGCCGGCGTTCATCATGCCCTCCTCGAGGTAGAAGCCCCAGCCCTCGATGCGGGCGCTGTCGGTGTAGCGTCCGCGGATGGGACGCGTGTCACGCTCGTGCAGCGCGATATCGAAGCGATGGCCGGGGATACCGGCGTGCACTTTGTCCGGGCGCGGGTCGCGGTACTGCACCTGCTCCCAGAAGTTGGGACCGCCGGGCCGCACGACCCACGGGACGTTGTTGTCCATTTCGCCGATGTAGTCGGGAATGGTGAGGAACTCCTGCGTGCGGATGAACTCGCGGACGTGGCCGTCAGCGTCGGTGATCTTCATGGCGTATTCGGCCTCGCTCGCCGCCGGTGGAAGCTTGGGAAGGTGGCGGTTGCGATGCCGCTCCAGCGCCAACCCCGCCAGCGTGCGTGCAAGTTCGCGGTCGCCGATGCGGGCGATGTCGTCGGCCGTGTACGTCATCAGCCGCACGTGCTTGAGCAGCCAGTTGTAGTTCTCCCGTCCGACACCGGCGCGTGCCGTCATGCGTGGCCGCTCCTGCTTCAGCCACTGGTGGAACGCCGCCACCGCCTCGCGGGCGCGGCGGGCATCCGTTACGAGTTCGGGATGATGTCTCTCCAATCCGAAGATCAGTTCATCGAACCAGCCCAGAATGCCGGGTGGCGGCACCGGGCGGAGGGGCTGCTCATGGCCGACGCCGTCCGGCAGCTCCAGGTTGCGGAGCGCGAAGTCGGCCAGCTCCCCGGCGCCTTCGGTGAGGTTACGGCTGGCTTGATCGAGCAGCCCTGGAATGGCCGTGAGTTGTGAGCGGAACTCCGCCAGCTTTCCCGGGGGTATGGGCAATTTCGCATACGCCACCGGGCGCAGCATGTCCACGTAGAAGCCGGGATCCCGTGCCCACGGCCGCAGCACGCGATGGTGGAAGTCGAGTTCGTCCATCTGGGCCCGCACCACCAGGTAGTCCACCTGTTGGGGTACGGGCCAGGCACGCGGGTCCATTGCATCCAGCCTGCGCCGCAGTTCGCGGAGCGCGGCTCCTTGCGCCTGCATGGCTCGAGGCGTGTAGTCGGGAACACCTGCGGTCACCTGCGGCGTTTTCAGCTTCTGGAATTCCTCGTGCAATGCGACCAGAGAGGGAGAGCCGTTCTGGGCGGGCGCGAAGACTGCGATCGAAAGCAGGAACAGCGCGAGTGCGGTGGCCCTCACGGTTCACCTCCGTTTCGGATCAAACTTGTGACAGCTTGCGCAACGACTCGCCGTAGGGCGGCTTGGCTACGCCACGCTCGGTGATGATGGCGGTGATGTAGCGTGCCGGGGTCACGTCGAACGCCGGGTTCTCGATCTTCACGCCTTCCGGCGTGATGCGCGTCCCGGCCAGGTGCGTCACCTCGCGCGAAGACCTCTGCTCGATGGGGATCTTCGATCCGTCCGGCGTCTCCAGGTCGATCGAAGAGAACGGCGCCGCTACGTAGAAGGGGATGTTGTGCTCCTTGGCGAGCACGGCGACGGTGTAGGTGCCGATCTTGTTGGCGGTGTCGCCGTTGGCGGCGATACGGTCGGCGCCCACCACCACGGCGCCGATCTTGCCTTTGGCCATCATGGCGCCGGCCATGTTGTCGGAGATGACGGTGGTGGGCACGCCGTCCTTGGCCAGCTCCCAGGCGGTCAACCGCGCGCCCTGCAGGAACGGACGGGTCTCATCGGCATACACCTCGAGCTTCTTGCCCTGCTCGATGGCGGCGCGGATCACGCCCAGCGCCGTGCCGTATCCGCCCGCCGTAGCCAGCGCGCCCGCGTTGCAGTGGGTGAGCACGGCGCCGCTCGCCGGCAGCAGCGTGGCCCCATGCCTAGCGATCGCCTCGTTCTGCGCCAGGTCTTCCACGTAGATGCGCTGCGCTTCGGCGATCAGTTCCTGCTTGATCCGCGCTACCGGCTGCTCCGAACACGCGGCGAACTTGCCACGCATGCGCTCGATGGCCCAGAACAGGTTGACGGCGGTGGGCCGCGTTGCGGCCATGGTCTCGCAGATTTCTTCGAAGTTGCGGCGGAACTCAGCCACGTGGTCGCCATCGGCCGCGCGCGCCCCCAGCGCGATGCCCATGGCGGCAGTCACGCCGATGGCCGGCGCGCCCCGCACCACCATGCTGCGGATGGCCTCCGCCACCTCTTCATAGGTGGAACACACCACGTAGGTCTCTTCGGTGGGGAGTTTCGTCTGGTCGAGCAGGCGAACGCCCTGTTCCGTCCATTCGAGCGTCTTGATCATGAGTCCGTCGTCAGCGGCAAATGGCTGGCCTGCGGTTCAATCGTGCTGCCCCTTGGGCATCTGGCCGATCTGGATCGCGTATCCATCCGGGTCCGCCGCGATGGCCAACCATCCAAACTCTTCCTTCTTCGGCTCCTGCAGGAAGCGCACTCCCTTGGCCTTCAGTGCAGCCGCGGTCTGCTGCACGTCCGCCACATGGAAGCCGATACTCACGCCCGTATCGGGCGCGACCTTCACGCGCGGGCTTTCCGGATGCAAGCCGATCTCGATGTTGCCGGCGCTCAACTGGCTCCAGAAGGGCGACTCGAATTCCAGCTTCAAGCCCAGCACGTCGCGGTAGAACGCCACGCTCCGGCCCATGTCCTTGACCACCACCATGATCAGTCCCAGTTTGCCGATCATCGGCATCCTCGCTCGGCTACAGCGCCGCCCGCAGCGCTTGTCGCTTCAAGTGCTGCTCGCGGACTTCTCCGGCGGTGAAGACAGAAACGAAGCTGGCCGGGGCCGCTGCACGTTCCACGGCCGGGCGCCCGCCGGCGTCCTCGCGTTCCACCAGGCACATCACGCCGATCACCTTGAACCCGAAGTCGCGCGCCGCTTCGATGGCCTGGATCGTAGACCCGCCGGTGGTGCACACGTCGTCCACGATCACCACTTCCGCTCCGGGCTCGCGATACCCTTCGATGCGCTGCCCCGTGCCGTGGCCTTTTTCCTGCTTGCGCACCAGGAAGCCGTGGATCAACGGGAACACCGGTTCGTACACCGGCCCGCGTTCCGCGCCCCGGCGTTGCGCGTGCTGCGAGCTGAGCAGAGCCACCGCCACCACGATGGGATCGGCGCCCAGCGTCAGTCCTCCGATGGCCTTGGGTCTCCATCCCCGCACCCGTATCTCGTCGAGAAAGACGCGCCCGGTGAGCCGCGCCCCTTCGGCGTCGAGCGTGGTGGTGCGGCAGTCGATGTAATAGTCGCTGGTGGCTCCGGAGGAGAGCTTGAATTCGCCCAACTGGAACGACTGCCGGGCCAGCAGCTCCAGCAATTCCTGGCGCGGGGTGCTCATGGGAAAAATCTACGATATCACGAGCGGCGAGGGCGTCACGCCTACTGCAGCATGCGCTCCATGTGGCGGAAGCGGTCGGTGGTGATGTAGAGCAGCGTGAACAGGGCCCCGTTGTAGCCCAGGTGCAGCAGGAAGGGCACCGCCACCGAGCCCGTCCAGGCGCGCGCCAGGGTGAAGGCCAGGCCCACCACGAACAGCACCAGCAACGGCGCCCAGTGGTTGCCCAGCTGGGAGGCGTGGATCAGGGCGAATCCTATCGACGTCAGCACCACGCCCGCCGCCACACCGACTCTGCGAGCCAGCACCGGGTACAGGAACCCGCGGAAAAACATCTCCTCCACAAAGGGGGCCACCAGCGTGCCGAAAACCGCCATCAGGTAGGCGGCGGACGTTTCCTTCAGGAACTCGTAGATGGGCAGTTGTTTGGGCACCGGCAGCCATGCCGAAGCCCACTGCACCAGCAGCGCGATCACCGCCCCCGCCACCACCAAGGCAGGCGCCGCCGTCTTCTCCACCGGCCAACGCCAGCGCACCGCTTCCCAGAAGCGCCGGCGATAGCGGACCACCACCAACAGGTACATCACGCCGACTACCGCCAGGTAGGCGAGCAACTGCGCCATCAGCGCGATGGGTGTGACCTCCGCGGTGCCCGGAGGCTTGTGCCCCGGAGTCGCCACCACCAGCGCCACAATACCGAGCGTGCTGAAAAGAAGTATGCCCAGGACAGCGACCGCGGCCAGCAGCAGCACATCCCAGCCGCTCCACACCGGATCGCGAGGTGGCGTGGCGGCGGGTGCTACCGGCAAGGCGGGCTCGGTTGCCGGAGGTTGCGGATGGGGATCGGGGTAGGAAACCACGCTTGGTCGTTCGGCCTAGGCCGCTTCTCGAATGTACACGAAGGGCACTGACTTTGGCTCCTTCATGCAGGAT
>DATIGQ010000147.1 GCA_035454605.1 Terriglobales bacterium | reverse complement strand
GCCCAGGCCACGCCCGCGCTCAATGTCCGCGCCGGCAACCTGGACCGCATGCACCTGGAATACTTTTCGGACACGCTCATCGACTCCGCCGTCCGCGCTTGGCTCGCGCCCTACGTCGCCCAAAAAGTGGGGTAGCGCCGGCGTCCCGCTGGCTGTCATGGCGGCAACTCGCCGCGTCAACTGGGTACTGGGTACTAGGTACTCGGTACTAACTGAGAACTGAGAACTAGCCATGTTCGAATTTCCCCAATCGTTCGAAACCGCCCGCAGCCAGGCCATGGCGCGAGTGACGGAATCGATGCTGCGCGCCCTCGGAGGCAGCGCCGTCACGGTGCGCTTGCCGCAAAGCGTGGCACTGGACAACGCCGATCTCGGCCTGGCCTCGCCGGTCACCGAAGACGTAGTGCTCACGCCGGCCGTGGTGCGCGCCGTGCCTGCCGCCCGTGGCGAGGTCGGTCTGCGCGTCGAGCTGGTCATCTCCGCCGCTTCGGTCGCGGAGCAGGCGGCCTCGCGCAATCTCGATTCTCCGGACGCCCTCCTGGACAATGCCATCGGCATCGTGCACAACGACAAGCTGCTGCGCGTCCGCAGCGTCGACATCCACGCCTTCGCCGACGACCCGGCCTTCTACCGCATTACCGCAACAGAATGAGGCTGTCATCCTGAGCGAGACGCCTTTGCCTCACGTCGAGCGAAGGATCTAGGCGAGCGACCGCGCGCCCGCCGCTTTTGCGGGCTGAACGCGCGACGCGAGCTTCCTTATTAGCTGGCCACACGAACCCCTGCTCCCGTGCCCTTATGCAATTCGCCAAAGACACCTTCTACGTCGCCCTCCGCGACCGCCTGGCCGCGCTCAATCCGGCGCGCATCGTGTTCCTTGACGGCGTGAATCGCCCCGCGGTGATCGTCGCCGAAAATGAGCCCGCTACCTCCACTGGCGCGTTGCTCGACGCCTTCTACGTGGTGTGGGGCGCGGTCCGTGCGGTAGAGAGTGCGGCGCGCTCCCTGCGTCCGCTGCTGGCACTCGACTGCGCCATCGTCTACCGCACCCGGGGCACGGACGACATGAGTGGCGTGGACCGTGGCCGTATGCTTGCCACTCTGGACATCGAGTTACTGCAGATCTTCTCGCCGCACGGCGCTCCTAAGCTCGACTACACCCAGACCGCACCGATCGACTTGGGTACCAGCGTCTTCTGGCTTCCGCCGCAACTCGCGGAGCCGGTCAACGTCGGCGGCGAACTGCGCCGCACCGCGCGCACCACCGTCTATTTCTTCCCTGAGGCTGACCTCGCATGAGCACCACGCCCCTGCGTCCGCCGCTTTCGCCCATCGCGCGACGCGTCCGCGCCTACTTTGCTCCCGTCGACCGCAACAGCTCCATCCCGGCCATCTTCGATCCCGCTCTGGATGCCGGTTTTCCGCTCGACGCCCCGCCCGCGCCCTGGCTTGACGTCGGCTGGATCGACAACTTCCGCCGCCTGCCCGGCACCGAGGTCTTGCCCGTGCGTGCCGGTGCAAAGGGAACCACCGCGTCCCAGTTCCGCGCCCGCCTCGAAGCCCGCGTCGAGTTCGATTTCCTCGACTGGGGCAAGCTGCAGATGGCGCTGGCCGGCGGCTCCGAGCACTACAACGTGCTCGACCCCGATCCCAACGGCCCGCGCATTCCTTCCGGCGCCAAGGGAATCCCGGCCGTCGCTCTCCAGCCCGGCTCCACCGCCACGGAGATCATCGTCGGATCCGGTGCGGTCGCCGCCTTCGCCACCGGCGATGTCATTTCCGTCGACGTCGACTACGTCAACCAGACGGGATACGTCGGCACTGGCATTGCCGGTGCGTTCGTGCGCAATCCCGCCGACGTATCCGACGACGTCGATTTCATCCGCCGTGCCTCCTTCAACCTGGGCAAGGTCGCATCCACCACAGCGACTTCGCTCCTCCTGGTGCAGCCGCTTTTGGCCGGCACGCCTCCCGCGAACTCCAAAGTGCAGAAAGTCATCGCTTTCGTGGATCGTGAGGCCGGCAGCTTCTTCCAGGAGTGGTCGGCGGTATTCATTCTGCCGGCGGAATCGGGAGGACGGGTCTGCTTCCACTATCCGTTCCTCCAGCCCGCCGCGCCTGCGCGCGAGACGTCTTTCACCGTCGCCGGGCCGCTGGAGTCGTTCGCGCTGCGCGCCGCGTTCACCGCTCGTCCCATCGGCGACCCGGCCGACGCGGAGCGCGTGCTCTGCTACCGCACCTTCTACCCGCCGCCCTCCGCCTCTTTGTATTAACGGTTCGATTTCTCGAGCCCCTCCGCCACTTTTGGGAAAGCGGACAGTGGTAGCAGCCAGGAGCTAGTAGCTTGTTCCTTACCATCGACAACTTGGACGGCTCCGGCGTGCGCGACTACACCGCGACACTCGATGCCGGCGCTGCGCCCCGGATTGAGCGCCGCCTCAATCGCCCGTCTGCGCTGCGGCTCTCGCTGGTTGCGGATACGCCCTCCTTCATCGTTCCGTTGAACGGGGGGCGCATCATCCTGAGCCGCTCGGACGGCATCAAGATCTTCACCGGCTATCTCGCCCAGGCACCGGTGCACGAGTATCTCGGATGGGGTGAGCGAGGGCCCGTCTACCGTTACGCGATCGTCGCGCACGGCGACGAGTTCGTCCTCGACCGCAAGCGCCTGCCCTCGCGCGCTCTCTTCATCAATCGCAGCGCCGGCTCCATTCTCGAACAACTGGCGGACGACCTGCTGCCCGGCGCCTTCGACACCAGTGCCGTGCAGGATGGTGTGGCTTTGGACTCCTACTCCGCCAGCCCCAGCCGGCCGTGGTCAGCCCACGCTGCCGAACTCGGGTTGCTCGCCCGCGCGGTATGGCGCGCTCATGACGGCGCATTGAGCTTCCAGCCGGTCGGAGCGGTCACCCATGCGATTGCGGAATCGTCCGTCGGTTTCACGCCCGACGGTCTCCGTCTCTTCGCCGCCGGCCCCGCCCTGAACGACGTCACGGTCGTGGGCCGCGTCGAGCCCCGCGCCTGGGTCAAGGACTACTTCCTCGGCGACGGTCTTACGCTACGTTTCCAGCTTTCCCACACGCCCTTCACGCGCCGCAATGCGGGCATCTTCGAGGACGAGTACAAGAGCGGCGCTCTCGACCCGCTGCTCTGGAACGTCACGGATCCCGCCTCCGCCTTCAGCGTTGCTGGCGGCAAGCTGAACGTCGAGGGCGGGACCGGCGTCGATGGCGCCACCCGTCTGGAGTCCGTGCAGCCGGTCGAGCTCGGCGGCGCGTTGCTCCTCCAGCACGGCGAGGCCACCTTCGCTGCGGCCACCGACGCCGTACTCGGCGGGCTGTATTCAGGAGCGGTGTCCATCGCCAACTGCCTCGCCGGATTCCGCATTACGCCATCGGCAGGCCAGTCCCAGATTCAAGCCCTGATCAACGGCGTGGCCACCGGTCCCACCATCACCACGGCTGCCGGTCACGGCTATTCTCTTACCACGCGGCTCTACGCCACCCAGCCCTTCCGCACCCAGTCCCTGTTCCACTCTTCGTCCCATCCTGCGGGTAGCGGACTCGGTGGCAGCTCGATTCCCGCCAACGTGCGGGTCGTCCTCGAGGTGCACGACGTCGATCCCGCCAGTCCCGGCTCTCAGGCAGCTCCCTCCACGATCCTGCTTGACGCCATCGTCAGTACGGTGCCGGCCTTTGTGACCTACGCGCCGGTGGATGCGCTCAGCGCCCATTGCCAGCTTTCCTACACGCGCCTCGCTCGCGCCGTCAGCACCGAGATCCGCAGCGTGATTCCCGCCCAGTCATTCCGCACCCGCCTGGTGGGCGCGGTCGCCGAGGGTGCGGAGTGCATCGTGCTGCAGTCCAATGAACTGCTGTTTCATTCCCAGTACGTTCCGGTCGCCAACGAGGAGATCGTGGTGCGTTACCGTGGGCGCGGACGCGCCCAGGCGCGCGTCACCGATCCCGCCAGCATCGCCGCGCTCGCCTCGGGCGCAGATGACGGGGTGCGCGCGGCCGCCTTGCGCGTGCTCGATCCACCGCCGCGCGCCGCCGCCGACTGTGAGAACGCCGCGCTCGCCGTTCTCGGCGATGCCACGCAAGTATCCTGGTCCGGCGAGTACCAAGTCTGGAGCGATATCCTGCCCGGCTTCACCACAGATGACGTCCTTCCCGGCGATGCCGTCACCGTGGACGTGCCCACACAGGCAGCCAGCTTCAGCGCCATCGTACGCGAGGTCGATGTCGAAGCCGCCGACTTCGTCAACGACCGCTGCCGTTACCGCATTGCCTTCGCCAACGACGCCGCTGCGCCCCTCGCGCTTGCTCTCGAGGACTCAGCGCTGCGCGACCTGCCGGAGGACCCACTCACCGTTTCCACCGCCGGCACGACCTTCATCGCCGATCTGCCCGACGCTGAGATCACTACCATTACCTCCACCACCGTCACCATCGACGCCGGTGTCGCCGCGCCCCCCGGCGGCGGTTTCGAGGTCCGCCGCAGCGACTTCGGCTGGGGACCGGAGAACGATCGCAACCTCGTCGGCCGCTTCACCACACAGTCCTTCACCGTCACCCGCGTGACGCGCGTCGTGGGGTTCTTCGTCCGCCAGTTCGACAACTCCTCGCCGCCGCGCTATTCCCGCTACTCCACCGCCCTGCACGTGGACTATCCGCTGTAGTCGTTGACGGAAAGCAGAAAGCGGAAGGCTCCCCAGATGACTGATTTCGAACAACGCGTCCTCGCCGACCTCGCCGTCCTCAAGGAGCAGATGCGCTCCCTCGTCGGCAACGGACAGCCCGGCCGCCTGCGCCAGCTCGAACAGCGCGTCGAACGTCACGAAGCTTTCGCCCAGCGCGCCGGAGGCATCGGCGCCTTCCTCGCCGCCCTGCTCACCATCTTCCACGCCGGCATCGACTACCTGCGGAAGTAGCAAAACCAACTCGGCACTCGCCACTTGCGACTGGCCACTGCCCACTAACCACTGACAACCGGAGGTTCCCATGGTTTTTCTCGCCAAGCTCTTGCGCGGCATCTCCTTCATCCCTGTGATTGTGCACGGAATCGAAAGCTTACTGGGCAGCCGTAGCGGCGCAGAGAAGAAACAGTCCGCGCTCGATTTTGTGGCTGCGGCCCTGTCTCTCTCGGAAGCCGTCACCGGCAGGGACGTGGTAGACGAAGAAAAGTTCCGCAACGGCCTCAGCAAGATCATCGACGGCGTCGTCGAATGCCTGAACGCTTCCGCCTGGGCCAAGAGCCGCTAAAGACACGAACGGCAGGCCTTTCGGCCTGCCGCCTTTCCTGCTTCCTGTCACCTGCAAGCTAGTAGATGTCTTCGTTCCACTCCTGCAGGTACGTCTTTACCTGGGCCATGAACTGGTCGGCTACGGCGCCGTCGATCACCCGATGGTCGTAGCCCAGCACCAGGTGGACGATCGAGCGGATGGCGATGGAGTCGTTCCCGGCCTCATCGGTCACCACGACCGGCGCCTTGAAGATGCCGCCCACGCCCATGATGGCCACGTTGGGCTGGTTGATGATGGGCAGGCCGTACAGCGCGCCGAACTGTCCCGGATTGGTGACCGTGAAGGTTGCTCCCTGCACGTCGTCCGGAGTCAGCTTCTTGGATCTTGCGCGCTCGCCCACGTCGGCAATGGCCCGCTGCAGTCCCAGGAAGTTGCGTTCCTCGGCGTTCTTCACCACCGGCACGATCAGTCCCCAGTCCAGCGCCACCGCGATCCCCACGTTGATGTTGCGGTGGTAATGGATGCTCTCGGCTTCGACCGACGAGTTGATGATGGGCCAGTCGCGGATGGCGTTGATCGCCGCCCTTACGAAGAACGGCATGTAGGTGAGCTTCGAGCCGGTGCGCTGCTCGAAGGTCTTCTTCTCCCGCTCGCGGAGCTTGACCACGCGGGTCAGGTCCACTTCATAGACGCAGTGCACGTGCGCGCTGGTCCGCCGTGACTCGATCATGTGCTGGGCGATCTTCTTGCGTATCGCCGTCATGGGCACGATCTCGCCCGGAACCACCGCCGGTGCGCGCACTGGCGCCGGGGCCGCCGCGGCCGCTGGCGCCGTCGCCGCCCGTGCCGGAGTTGCTGCCGCGGCTCCACCGCGTGCGATGAATGCCTGGATGTCTTCCTTGGTGATCCGGCCCTCGAGTCCCGAGCCCGGTACCTGGCGCAGGTCGACGCCGTGCTCTTTGGCCATCTTGCGCACCAGCGGCGAGGACCGTATGCGCTCGCCCTCTTCGCGCGCCACCGCCGCCGGCATTTCCACCACCGGCGCTCGCGCCGGCTCCGGTGCTTTCGCCGGTGCAGCCTTGGGTGGGGCCGCAGCCGCTTTCGCTGGTGCTGGTTCCGCTGCCTTTGCGGGAGGAGCCTTCGCCGGTGCCGTCGCCGCCGCTCCCGCGCCGTCGGCGTCGATCACTGCCACCACCGTGTTCACCTGCACCGTGGTGCCTTCCTGAACTTTGATTTCCTTCAGCACACCGCTGGCCGGCGCCGGGATCTCGGCATCCACCTTGTCGGTCGAGATCTCGAACAGCGGCTCGTCGCGCTGCACCTTCTCGCCCGGCTTCTTCAGCCACTTGGTCAGCGTGCCTTCGAATATCGATTCCCCCATCTGGGGCATGATCACATCGGTTGGCATGGCTCTCCGCGCTCTCTTCTAGTGGGAACTTCGAACCTGGCGCAAACTCCGATTATAAGCGCCGCACCGGACGCCGTCAGCCACGGATCCCCATCTCCCTCACGGTTCCCGGGGAAGGTGCCATCCTTCGCGAAGCGAAGGACCCATGCACTTGTCACGCTCCGCGGCGGTGTTTCCCGCGTCGCTTGAAGAACTGTACCTGCCGCTCGCGCTTCAGCGCTTCCTCACGCGTCTTGTACGGACCGCCTAGCTTCCGCCGCGGCTTCGACAGCGAATAAAGCACGTATCCCTTGGGTGTCTTTTTGATCATGAATCCTAGGCGTGCTCTGCGATCTCGGCGGTGAGAATCAGTACGCCTTCAACCGCCGCGCCTCGCGCACTACATCTCCCACCTTGGGCAGGAACACCTCTTCCAGCGGCGGCGAGAACGGCACCGGCGTGTCCAGCGACGCGATGCGCACCACCGGCCCGTCCAGATCGTCGAAGCACTCTTCGTGGATCACTGCCGTTACCTCGCCCGCGATCCCGCCTGTCTTCGTGTCTTCGTGCAGGATGATAGCCTTGTTCGTCTTGCGCACTGTGGCGGTGATGGCTTCGCGGTCCAGCGGCGCGAGCGTCCGCAGGTCGAGCACCTCGATGTCGATCCCCTCTTTCGCCAGGGTCTCCGCCGCCTCCAGCGCCACCTGCAGCATGGCCGCATAAGTAATGATGCTCAGGTCGTGCCCCTCGCGCGCCACACGCGCCTTGCCCAGCGGCACCGTGTACTCCTCTTCCGGCAGATCCTCCTTGATGCGCCGGTAGAGATACTTGTGCTCCAGGAAGAGCACGGGATTGTTGTCGCGCACCGCGCTCTTGATCAGCCCCTTGGCGTCGTATGCCGTCCCCGGTGCCACCACCTTCAGCCCCGGCGTGTGCGCAAAATACATCTCCGGGTTCTGCGAGTGGAACGGACCGCCGTGCACGTTGCCGCCGCACGGCCCGCGCAGCACTACCGGCACCGGCGCGCCCCAGCGGTAGTGCGCCTTGGCCAGCATGTTGGTGATTTGATTGAAGGCGCACACGATGAAGTCGATGAACTGGAACTCCACCACCGGTCGCATCCCGGTAAGCGCGGCCCCGAACGCCGCGCCCACGATCGCCGACTCGGCGATCGGCGTATCGATCACCCGTTCCGGCCCGAAGTGATGGATGAACCCGTCGGTCACCTTGAACGCCCCGCCGTAGATGCCGATATCCTCCCCGATGCAGAACACCGCCGGGTCGCGCTCCATCTCCTCCCAGAGTCCCTGGCGGATGGCTTCGAGATAAGTGACGGTTGGCATTCAGTTCGCTCGGCTGCGCCTCGCTACGCTCAGGATGACAACGGGAAACCTACTTCAAATGCACCGCCGCTTCGGTCTCCTTTAACCGCTTGCCTTCAGCTTTTCTTCGCGTTGCCTTCACCGCCCCATACTTCAACTTGATTTCGTGGCATCCCTCTTCGCAGTAGACACCGCTCGCGGCCGTCTCCGGCTTGGGCATCGGTGAAGCCACCGCCGCTTCGCGGTCGGCTTCCAGCTCTTTTTCTACGCCCTCGATCAGTTTCTTGTTCTCCGCTGGTGTCAGCCACTTCTTCTCCAGCAGATACTTCTCGAAACGCGCAATGGGATCGCGCTTGCGCCAGAACTCGAACAGTTCTTTCGGGACATACCCGGCGGCGTCATGGATGGCGTGGCCTTTCATGCGCATCATCTTGGCTTCGATCAGCGTCGGGCCTTCGCCGCGACGGGCTCGCTCGCAGGCTTCGTGCGCCGCGTCGTACACCTGGCAGGCGTCCGTCCCGTCCACGATCACTCCCGGCACACCATAGCCCGGTGCGCGAGTCGCCAGGTCTTCCACCGCGAACTGCATCTCGGTCGGCGTCGAGTACGCCCACACGTTGTTTTCCACCATCAACACCAGTCCCAGCTTCTGCACCGCGGCGAAGTTCAGCCCTTCGTGGAACACTCCGGTAGATTGGCCCCCATCGCCGATGTAGGTCATCACCGCGATGTTCCGCCCTTGCATGCGCGCACCCAGCGCCACCCCCGCCAGCACCGGAATCAGGTCGCC
>DATIGQ010000146.1 GCA_035454605.1 Terriglobales bacterium | reverse complement strand
CGCTTCGCACCTCGAGTGACAACGACCGTCTGCTGGCGGAAAGCATGCAGCGCGCCGGCAACGTCATCCTGGGGCACGTGTTCCTGGGCCCGGAGCCCGCCGAAGCCTTCTCCCCCGAAGCCGCGGAGGCCTACTTCAACGTGGCCTGGGCCACGGCCTTCCCCCAGGTCCGCCCGGTCGGCCCGCGGGCCGGCAAGTTCAACATCGGCGACGCATGGGCAGAGCGTGAGCGCGGAAGAGGCCTGGTAGCGCAGACGGTGGAGGCCAACATCGTGCCCCTGGCGGAGGCCGCGCGGTCTTTCGGCTTCATCAACAACGATCCCGACGCCGACGGAACTATGCGTCGCGCCCTCCTGCTCATCCGCTACCAGGACTTGGACTGGTATCCTTCCCTCGCCTTCCAGGTGGTCCGTGAATACATCGAGGTGCCGGATCAGAACCTCGTCGCCCTCATCAACGAGAACGGCCTCGAACGCATCGAATTCGGCCCCTACAGTCTCCGTCCTCGTCCGGACAGCACGGTGCTCATCAACTATGCCGGGGCCTACGGCACCTATCCTCACTATTCCATGGTGGACGTGATCGAAGGCAGCGTGCCGGCCGCCACCTTCCGCGACAAGCTCGTGCTGCTCGGTCCTACGGCTCTAGGCATCGGCGACATGCGCAACACGCCGTTTCGGTCCCGTAAGGAGTGGGTTCGGACCGACGAAGGCAAGCTCCAGCAAGTGGACCGCGAAGTTGCCTACATGGGCGTCGAGATCCACGCCAACATCATCGACAACCTGCTGCACCTCAATGATCCTGCCCGCAGTTTCCTCAGTCGCGGCAGCCGCGAAGAAATCATCGATCTGGTGGCGATTGTGGCGTTTGGCCTGGTGCTGGGCGTCTGGTTCGGGCGCATCCGTCCCATCCTCGCCACCGTAACCGCGGTGGTGGTGCTGCTGCTGTTCATGGGCGGCCTGCACCTGGCGTTCGCCAAGTGGGGCATGTGGTTGAGTTTCGTCGTGCCCGCCGGAACGCTGCTGGCCAATTACGGCAGCGTCACCAGCTTCCGCATGATTTTCGAGGAGCGCGAGAAGCGCAAAGTCCGCCGCACCTTCTCGCAGTACGTCTCGCCCGGCGTCATCCGCCTGCTGGAGAACGACCCCGCTCGCTACCTGCGCCGCGGCGGCGAGCTGAAGGAACTCTCCGTGATGTTCTCCGACATTCGCGGCTTCACCGCCATGTCCGAGGGCATGACGCCCGACGAGTTGGTCCGCTTGCTCAACGAATACCTGAATGAGATGAGCGACATCGTCATCCGCCGCTGGGGCACGCTCGACAAGTACATTGGCGACGCCATCATGGCGTTCTGGGGTTCGCCCTACCCGCAGGAAGACCACGCCCAGCGCGCCTGCCTCGCCGCGCTTGACATGTGCGCGCGCCTGGAAGAGCTCAACGCCCAGTGGCGCGCCGCCGGACGCAAGACCCTGGCCATCGGCGTGGGCGTGAACACCGGCCCCGTCAACGTGGGCAACATGGGCTCCGACAAACGCTTCAACTGGACCGTCATGGGCGACAACGTCAACCTCGCCTCCCGCCTGGAAGGACTCACCAAGGAGTACGGGGTGCGCATCGTGTTGAGCGAAGGCACCTGGCAGCAGGTGGCCAAAGACTTTGTCGGCCGCGAGCTCGACCGCATACGGGTCAAGGGCAAGGCCCAGCCGGTGGGTATCTACGAATTACTCGATGTTGCGGGAGATGGTTCCCGCCATGCCGCGCTGCTTGCCGCTTTCGAAGACGCGATGGCCGCCTACCGCCGCCGTGAGTGGGAGGCCGCCGCCCAGAAATTCCAGTCTCTGCTCGAGCTTCACCCCGACGATGGTCCCTCACGTGTGTTTCTCTCGCGTTCCTGCGAGTTCGTGGTCGAGAACCCTCCCCCGGACTGGGACGGCGTGTATGTCATGAAAACCAAGTAGCCTTCTGTCACCGGTCGCTGGGCGCTTGTCGCAGGGAATCGTCGCGAACTGGGCCCCCAAAATGTCACGACCCGCCAGCTCATTCCTGAGCCGGCGGGTCGCCGGTAAGCTGTTGGGATTGGCCTGAGGCGGTCACTCTTGATGAAACAGTGGCCACTGCCAACTCCTCAACTTCCAGAAGTTGCAGAAGGTTAGAGCAAACGCCCTAAGCCTCAGCCACCTCACGAATACATCTACCGTCCTGTTCCATGGACCACCTCCTTTCCCGTGTACGCTCACCCTAATACGCTTTCACAGTCGGGTCAACGTCAACTTTTCCGTCCGCATACGGGCGGGTCACCGAAGCCCGCACCGCCCTGTGCTACGCTTCCTTTCCCTTGCCTGCCGAACTGGAAAGTATCGTCGGCCTGCTGACCGCGGCGCTGGGCGGCGCGGCCGTAGGACTGGAGCGCGAATGGTCCGGGCACGCCTCCGGACCGGACGCGCGCTTCGCCGGCATCCGCACCTTCACCCTGCTGGGCGGTATGGCCGGCATGGCGGGATGGCTGTGGGCGGTCCAGTACACCGTCTTCGCCGCCATCCTGCTGGCTGCCGGCGCGGCGTTGGTGGTGGCGGCATACGTTTCCTCCGCCCGGCACAGCGTGGAAGCCACCACCGAGGTCGCGGCGCTGGTGGTGCTGGGCGCCGGCCTGCTCAGCGGCATCGGACACCTGCGCCTGGCCAGCGCCATCTTCGCCCTCACGGTCCTGCTGCTGGCGGAAAAATCGCAGCTCCACGCCATGGTGGCGCGCATCGACGACGTCTCTCTCCGCGCCGGCATCCGCTTCGCCGTCATGGCCGTCGTCATCCTGCCGCTTTTGCCCGAGGGCCCGTACGGGCCGCTGGGCGGCATCCGGCCGCGCTTGCTCTGGATGCTCACCCTGTTTTTCTCCGGTCTCAGCTTCGGCGGATATATCGCCCGCCGCCTGGTCGGCGATCGCCTGGGCTACCCGCTCGCGGGACTGCTCGGCGGCATGGTCTCCTCCACCAACGTGACCTTCACCTTCGCGCGCCTCAGCCGCGAGGAAGCGCGGACGCGCGGCCCGCTTGCCCTGGGCGTAGTCGCCGCCTGTACGGTGATGTTTCTCCGCATCCTCACCGCGACCACCGTGCTCAGCCCTCCGCTGACGCTGGCTCTGATTCCCCACTTCGCTGTGCCTTTCCTGTTGGGCGCCGCCGCCCTGCTGCCGCTCCTGCGTCGAGGTCCGCCGGAGGCTCCTTCTCCGGTAGAGATGAAGAACCCGTTGCAGGTGTGGAGCGCCCTGCAGATGGCTGCGCTTTTTCAGGTGGTATTGTTCGGCGTCCACGCCATGCAGCAGCGCTTTGGCGAAGCCGGTCTGCTGCTAGCCGCTGCCGTCCTTGGACTCACCGACATGGACGCGCTCACCATCTCCATGTCACGCAACAACACCGCCATCGCCCTGGGCGCTCAAGCGATTACGGTCGGCGTGATTTCCAACTCCATCCTCAAGACGCTGCTGGCGGTCGTGTTGGGAAGGGGAAAGTTTCGCCTCCAGGCGGGAGCCTTCCTTCTGGTCACGGCGCTGGTCCTCGCCGGCTCGCTCCTCTGGTTGCGCTAGCCCTCCCAGCGATACATCCCCTCTTGCTCCAGTCCTACGTGGGCCAGCACGCGGCAGGCAAATTGCCGCGCCATCGCTTCCGCGCCCGAGGGCTGGTTGTACAACGCGGGGATCAAGGGAAAGATGGTCGCCCCCGCGTCGGCCGCGCGATACATGTTGCGAATGTGGATCTTGTTCAGCGGCGTCTCGCGCACGCACAGCACCAGCGGCCGTTTCTCCTTCAGGCACACATCGGCGGCGCGTTCCAGCAGCCGCGTGGCCAGGCCGTTGGCGATGCGCGCCAACGTCCCCATGCTGCACGGCATCACGATCATGGCGTCGGTCGGATACGATCCGCTGGCGATGTTCGCCCCGATGTTGGCGTTGCTCTGCTCGCGGATCTTTTTCGACTTGCGCCCTACCACCTGCGCCACCAGGTTCGAGCGCCCGCGCAGACCCAGTTCTTCCGCCAGCACCCGCAGCGCATGTTCCGAGACCACCAGGTTGACGTGCCCCACCCGCTTGTCACGTTCCAGCAGGCGCAACAGCTCGCGCGCGAAGATGGCTCCGCTTGCGCCGGTGATGGCGACCGTCAGATTCGTCGGTGTTTTCAGGGCCGGCATGGCAACCTGTGCAGGCATGCAGTGTACCAGCGCCCGCTTTTCCATGAATCCATGACTCAATGATTCAATGGCGACCCCCGAACCGCCCGGCAATGTTACCCTCGCTGTGTCGCCATGAATCCCGAAGCCTTGCGCAAGCTGTTCGGTGAAGTCCGCCGGGGCCGCCTCTCCCCCGACGAGGCCGTCCGCCGCCTGCGCCACATGCCCTTCGAGGACCTCGGGTTCGCCAAAGTGGACCACCACCGCCCGCTGCGCGCCGGCATGCCGGAGGTGGTTCTGGCCGAGGGCAAGTCGCCCGCGCAGACCGCGCGCATTTTCGAGCGCCTGGCCCGCCACGGCGCGAACGTCTTGGCCACACGCGCTTCCCGCGAGCACTACGCCGCCGTACGCAAGCGTGTACGCCGTGCCCGTTATGAGGAACTGGCTCGCGCCATCGTCCTGCATCGTGACCACAAACGTCATGGAAAGGGAAAGATTGTCATCGTCTCCGCCGGTACCGGCGACATCCCCGTGGCCGAGGAGGCGGTGGTTACCGCCGAGCTCATGGGCAACGCCGTCGAGCACATCTATGACGTGGGCGTCGCCGGCATCCATCGTCTGTTCGCTCACCGCGATTCGCTCACTCACGCGCGCGTGGTTATCGTTTGCGCCGGGATGGAGGGCGCATTACCCAGCGTGGTCGGCGGGTTAGTGGGCGTTCCGGTTATCGCCGTGCCGACCGGCGTCGGCTACGGCGCTTCGTTCGAAGGATTGGCCGCGCTGCTCGGCATGCTGAATTCCTGCGCGTCCAACGTCAGCGTGGTGAACATCGACAACGGCTTCGGCGCCGGTTACGTCGCCTCGCTGATCAACCGTCTATGATGTTCGCAGATGACAAGATGACGACATGACCCCATGTTCCGCGATCTGCTCGAAGTCGCCGTAGCGTACGGTCTGATCGAGGCCGCGCTCTGGACTCCCCAACCGCAGCAGTCCTGGTGGTCTTTCGCTGCGCTGGTCTGGGTGTTGGCCTGCACGATCCTGGGCCGCAAGCGGTTTCGCAGCCTCGGCCTGGGACGCGCGGGCTTCAAGGACACTCTGTGGGTGGTTCCCGGCGCGCTGTGCGTAGCTGGAATCATGCTCCTCGCGGCCTGGCTCGACGGAACGCTCCATCCCCTGTTCGGCAACCGCCCGGCCGTGCTCCATGCCCTGTTCTACCTGCCCTGGGCATGGGTGCAGCAATTCCTGCTGCAGTCGTTCTTCTTTTTGCGACTGGAGAGTGCGCTGGGAAGCGGCCGTCGCGGCGTGCTGGCCGCCGCCTTGCTCTACTCGCTGGCCCACATTCCCAACGAGTCCATGGTGCTGGCCACGCTGCTTTTCGGCCTCATCTCCTGCGACGTCTTTCGCCACGCCCGCAACGCTCACGCCCTCGCGCTGGCCCACTTCATTCTGGGACTGGCTTTCGCCGTCACCGTCCCCAGCAGCGTGCATCACAACATGCGCGTCGGCCTAGGCTACTTGCGGTATCCGAACTAAGAGCGGCCAGGTCTCTTATTTCCTGGTTCTTGGTTTTCTCCTCGCTCTTCGTGTTCTCCGCGGTGGGTTCTTTCCGAATACTCTCGCAAAGATCTTGTTCACGTTTCGTAACTGCCGCTTCAGCTCGAACACCTGCTCCAGTCTCTTCCCTGGCAGGCGCGAGGTGATCTGCTTGTCTTTCATCACCAGCTCGCGGAAGTTCTGCCCTTCCTTCCACGCCCGCATGGCATGGCGCTGCACCAGCCGGTAGGCTTTCTCGCGCAGCACGCCCCCTTCCGTCAGGTCCAGCAGCAGTTGCCCGCTGAACACCAGGCCTCCGGTGCTCTCCAGGTTCTCGAGCATGCGCTTGGGATACACCAGCAGGCGGTCCACCAGGCCGGTAGTCTTGTGCAACAGGTAGTCCACCAGAATGGTGGAGTCCGGCAGGATGACCCGTTCCACCGACGAATGCGAAATGTCGCGCTCGTGCCACAGCGCCACGTTCTCCAGCGCCGGCTGCACGTTGGCGCGCACCACCCGCGCCAGCCCGCAGATCTGTTCGCAGGTGACGGGATTGCGCTTGTGCGGCATGGCCGAGGAGCCCTTCTGCTTCTCGCTGAAGTACTCCTCCGCTTCCCGCACCTCGGTGCGCTGCAGGTGCCGGATCTCGGTGGCGAACTTGTCCAGCGACGAGGCGATCCCCGCCAGCGTTCCCAGGTAATTCGCGTGCCGGTCGCGGCTGATGACCTGCGACGACACCGCCGTCACCTTCAGCCCCAGTTTCTCGCAGATCCTCTCTTCCAGCTCGGGATCGAGGTGCGCGCAGTTGCCCACCGCGCCGGACAGTTTGCCCACACGCATCTCTTCCGCGGCGTGCTCCAGCCGCTGCCTTTGCCGCTCGATCTCGCTGTACCAGTTGGCCAGCTTCAACCCGAAGGTGATGGGCTCGGCATGCACGCCATGCGTGCGCCCGATCATGGGTGTGCGCTGAAACTCCAACGCCCGCCGCTTCAGCACCGCGCTCAATCTCTCCAGGTCGCGCAGCAGGATCTCCGACGCTGCCTTCACCTGCAGCGCCTGGGCGGTATCTACGATGTCGTTCGAAGTCAGCCCGTAGTGCAACCAGCGTGACTCCGGACCGATGTGCTCCGCCACCGCCGTGGTGAAGGCGATGACGTCGTGCTTCACCTCCGCCTCGATGGCCAGGATGCGGGCCACGTTGAAGTCTGCTTTCGCCCGGATGGCAGCCGCCGCGTCCTGCGGCACGATGCCGGCTTCAGCCAGCGTTCCCGTGGCCGCCAGTTCGACCGCCAGCCACATGCGGAACTTGTTCTCGTCTGTCCAGATGTGCCCCATCTCGGGGCGCGTGTAGCGTGAGATCAAGGCCTGGTCCTCGCTCCTTCGCCGAAACCCGGAACCGCCATTCTAAATGGCCTCCATGCTCCCCCGGCCTGCTTCTTTCCCAAAACGGCACTTGTCCCAGGGAGGGAACCGCTTCTACTCGCGGCAGCGCTTTCCCGGCTGGCGGAAGCCAGGGCCACCCTAGCATGGAGGTGCGCTGTCATCGCGTGAGCGTGGACCTCCCGCGCGGCTGGCGCTGTCCTCGTGGAGGATTTGGCTTGAAAGAACTCAGCAACGGCGGCCCGCGCAAGCGTCCCTACCAGAAGCCGGAGCTGCGCAAGCTGACCCCGGCGGAAGCCCAGGCTCGCCTGCGGGAGCATGCCCTGCGTACCGGCTCCGCCGCGGTCCAGTGGTTGCACCGCCCGTCGCAGCACGGCTTGGTGCGCTGAGCTCCCCGGCCCCGTTCGCATACCGCTGCGGAGCAAGACATGAGCGGCGCGTCCAGCTTGATCGGCACGGCCCGCCAGGGTAGCCCCCTGCGTGCGGCGACGTTCGCCTCTATCAATCTTCTCCATTCTTTTCGCCGTTTCGCCCGCGCGGCCGGCCTTGGCACCACCCTGGTCGGTCTTGTCGTCCTCTGTGGTTGGCTCTTCGACATCGCCTCCCTCAAGAGCGTGCTTCCTGACCTGGTGGCCATGAAGTTCAACACTGCCCTGAGCTTCGTGTTGACCGGCATCGCCCTCTGGCTTCTGGCGCCCGACTCGCTTTCCGAGGGGAAGCGTGGCCTTCGCTTCGCCGCCATGACTTGTGCCGGTCTCGTGGCCCTGGTTGGAGCACTGAGCCTGAGCGAGTACGTCTTCACCTGGAACGCCGGGATTGACCAGTTGCTCTTTACCGAAACCGGGCCGGCGGTCGAGACCTCGCATCTCGGACGGATGGCGCCCGTCACCGCTCTGAACTTTCTCCTGCTCGGCTTGGCCCTTCTCCTCATGGAGACCTCCCGCCGTGTTGGCCAGTGGCTGCGGTTCTGCCTGGCCACCGCCGTCTTCCTGGCCGCCTTCCTGTGTCTGATCGGCTACGCCTATGGCGTCCGGCATCTCTATGCCCTGGGATCGTTCACCCCGATTGCACTCCATACCACGGCCACCTTTCTCCTGCTCAGCCTGGGTGTCCTTTCCTCCCGCCTCGAGCAGGGACCCACGGCCCCCTTCGCCAGCGACACCATAGGCGGCATGATGGCCCGACGCTTGTTTCCTGCCGCCTTGCTGGCTCCCACCATTCTGGGTTGGCTGCGCCTGCAAGGCGAAACTCACCATCTCTATGACTCACGCTTCGGCGTAGCCTTGTTCGCCACCAGCAGTGCCGTGGTCTTCGGCGCCCTCGCCTGGGTGAACGCGGTCATGCTGGACCGCATCGACCGTCAGCGCCAGCACGCCGCGCGTGCGCTCGGGGAACAGACGCGCATCCTGCAATCCATTGTGGACAGCATGGGCGAGGCGGTCGTCGTGCACGACGAGCAGGGCCGCTTCCTGGTCTTCAACCGCGCCGCCGAACGCTTGTTCGGCCGTCCCGCCACGCCCCCACCCATGGCCGACTGGCCGCGCCACTTCGGCTTCTACCAAACCGACGGTGTCACGCCGTTCCCCGCGGATCAGGTGCCCAGTCTCCGCGCTCTCCGCGGCGAGTCCCTGGATGACGTGGAGATGCTGGTGCGGCCCGACGCCGCCGAAGAGCGCTGGATCACGGTGAGTGCCCGCCCCCTCCTGGATGAGGACGGCCGTCCCCGGGGCAGCGTGGCCGTTTGC
>DATIGQ010000145.1 GCA_035454605.1 Terriglobales bacterium | reverse complement strand
CCAGTCGCCGGAAAGTTTCGCTAACCAGAAGATTTTTCCGCGAGTCTCGCTGGTACTGGGTACTGGGTACTGGGTACTGGGTACTGGGTACTGGGTACTGGGTACTGGGTACTGGGCACTGGGCACTGGCTACTCGCAACTCGCAGCTTGCATCTTCGCTCCCACTGCGGTTTGATATCGGGTCACGCATGACCGAGCTGGAGACATTTCTAAGCACCTACGGCCTGTGGGCGCTGTTTTTCGCGGCGGCCGTGGAAGGCGATATGAGCCTGATGCTGGCGGGCATGCTGGTGCACCTGGGCATCTGGCGAGCCGGACCGGCCCTGGCCGTGGGCGCGGGAGGAGGCCTGGCCGGCGACCTCTTCTATTTCTGGCTGGGACACGGCACGGCGCGTCGCTGGCTCACCACCGCCCACGGACAGCGGGTGCTGCCGCGCATCGAAAGGGCGGCCAAGCGCTACGGCACCTGGTCGCTGTTCTTCGCCCGCTACGTGTACGGCGCCCGGGTCGCCATCATGTTTTTCTGGGGGATGCGCCGCCTCCCCTACCACCGTTTCCTGGCGCTGGATGCCGTGAATTGCGTGGTCTGGGCAGTGGTCCTGGGCGGGATCGGCTATGGTTTCACGGGCAGCCTGGAGTGGATCACGGGAGAACTCAAGCGCGCCGACACCTGGTTGTTGCTGGGAATCGCCGTCTTCGCCGCAGCGCTCGGCATGCGCCACTACATGGCGGAGTTTCTGCGCCCGACCGACGCTAGCTCGGGCAACGGCCGCTAGCCGGCACGCTGCACCACGCCAGGCGGCGCTGTTCCTCCTCGCACGAACTTCATGAAGTCGGATTCCGCCAGCCGCGAGGGGTGCACTTCAGGGCCAACGCCAAAGAACCGGCAGAAGCTCATGATGAGCGGGCGCCACTTCACCGGATCGATATGGGGGCGCGGTTCGTCGCCCACCAGCAACGATTCTTCGACGTGCAGCCTCACGATGTGCACTTCGAACGCGTTCGCCGAGACGTTCTTGCCGAAAGGACGCACCTCGTGCACCACGCCTTCCATGTGCACCGGACACTCGGCGATCCGCGGCGGCTGCACCCGGAGCGACGGCACGGGGGTGAACCCTGCGATGCCCAGCTTGTCCGGCTCATAACGGTATCCCCAGCTCAGCTTCTTCTCCGGGACGGGATTCTTGCCGGTGGTGAGCGCCAACCGGTCGACGTGGGTCACCTGCTCTTCCGACGGAAGGTTGATGACGCACTCGCGCGTGCGAATCAGGTTGTCCGAGGTCTTGCCCATGGAGCCCAGCCCCAACATGCAGCTCCAGCCCAGCCACCAGGCGGAAGACATCGGCGCCAGGTTCACCGTGTCGTCCTCGTTCAGGGTCGAGATCAACGCCACCGGCGTGCCGAAGTAGAGGATGGTTGGTTCGATCGTCTTATGCATGCCGCTACGGTAGCGGCATGCCGCTGCGCAAGCTATCCGGTTCTTGCGCTCGAATTCCGCGCCTTCAGATCGCGCACCCGGCAATGCACGGGGGGTACCCTCATGGGAGCTCCTCCGGATGCGGGCAGGAAATGAGAGCGTAGCGCGAAAGCCCAGGTCTAGATGGCGGAGAGAGAGGGATTCGAACCCTCGTTACCCTTTCGAGTAAACACGCTTTCCAAGCGTGCGCCTTCAGCCACTCGGCCATCTCTCCGCGACGCGCGCACAATTCAGGGAAGCATTGCGGCGAGTCCTATTCTAGCGCAGGGCCCGACGGCGGCCGTGCTGGGCGGACCGGCAGGAGTGAGCGCGGTTGGGCGGGTTATTCCTCTTCTTCGCCGTGGAGCTGCTGGGCAAGGTAGTTCTCGATGCCCATTTCGTCGATGGCATGGAGCTGGGCCTCGAGCCAGTCGACGTGTCCCTCTTCGTCCACCAGGATGTGCTCCAGGAGCTCGCGGGAACCGCCGTCGCCGTGGGCGTCGCAGGTCTTGATGCCTTCGTTCAGGCGCTTGACGGCCTCGTACTCCAGTTGCAGGTCGTTCTTGAACTGCTCGGGAACACTCTTGCCGATGTTGATCTTGAAGTAGGCGCTCATGTTGGGCGTGGAGTCTAGGTAGAGAATGCGCTCCATGAGCTGCTCGGCGTGCTTCATTTCGTCGACTGCTTCCTTGCGGATGAAGCCATAGAGCTTCTCGTAGCGCCAGTTGTGGCACATCTCGGCGTGCAGAAAATACTGGTTGATGGCGGTCAGTTCCGCCTTCAGCACCTCGCCCAGCACGGCAATGACCTTCGGATCACCTTTCACGCTCACTCTCCTTGGGAAAAACCATGACCCCGAGAGAATAACAGCTTCCCGCTTCCGCCTTCTAGCCTGCGGCGGCTGCCTCGAGCGCGCGACGGGTGAAGACGCGGGCCAGATGCTGCCGATATTCCGCGGAAGCAAAGTTGTCCGCAAGCGCCGAGACGCCCTCGGCGGCGCGGTCGCTGGCGGCGGCGATGCCGCTCACCGGCTTGCCGCGGAGCGAGTTCTCCACGGCAGTGGCGCGGTAGGCGCGTTCGCCCACTCCGGTGATGCCGACCGAGGCGGAGACGATCTTCGCGTTCGCCATCCACACGTTGGCGGCCACTCCGACCACAGCAAAGCCGGAAGCGGGATGGCGAAACTTCCTGTAGGCGGAGCCGGAACCGGCGGTCGCTCGCACCCGCACTTCGGTGAGGATCTCATCCGCCTTGAGCGCGGTGGTGAACAGGCCGGTGAAGAAATTGCGCGCAGGGATGACGCGGTCGCCGTGCTGGCTCATGGCAACCATCTCGCCGTCGAGCGCCAGCACGGCAGCGGGATAGTCGGCCGCCGGGTGGGCGGCGGCGAGGGAGCCACCGAGGGTGCCGGCGTTGCGCACCTGTACGTCGCCGATTGCAGAAGCGGCCTGCGCCAGCAGCGGACAGAGCGCGTGCAGCAGGTTGGAACCGGCAATCTCGGCATGGCGGGTCATGGCGCCGATAGCGAAGCCGTCGCCGGTATGGCGAATGTAGCTCAAGCCGGAGATGCGACCGAGGTCGATCAGCGTGCCGGCGCCGGCGACGCGCAGCTTCATGGCCGGCAGCAGGCTGTGTCCGCCGGCGAGCAGCTTGGCGTCCGGACGCGAGGCCAGCATGGCCAGCGCCTCGCCTAACGTGCGGGGAGCTTCGTAGTCGAACGATGCCGGGATCATGAGCGCCTCCTTGCCGGCCGGGACTTCGCGCCTGGTCGAGCCTTGGCCGCGGGCTTCCTGGGCGGCGCCGGTTTGGCTTTGGGCGCAGCGGGCGCCGTGGCCTTCGCGCCGCGCTGCTGCGCGTCGCGGATGGCGCGCCAGACTTTTTCCGGTTTGAGCGGCATGTCGAGGTGGCGGATGCCGAGCGGCGTCAGCGCGTCGCAGACGGCGCCGACAATGGCAGCGGTGGAAGCGATAGTGCCTGCTTCGCCGACACCCTTGATGCCCATGGGGTTGACGGGGGAGGGCGTGACCGTGTGGGCCAGCTCGAAGCGCGGCAGATGTTCGGCCTTGGGCACGGCGTATTCCATCAGCTCGCCGGTGACCGCCTGGCCTTCGGAGTCGTAGACCATTTCCTCATAGAGCGCCTGGCCCAGCCCCTGGGCGATGCCGCCGTGGAGCTGGCCTTCGACCAGCAGCGGATTGATGGTCTTGCCGCAGTCATCCACGGCAAGGTACTTGTCGATGCGAACCTCCCCGGTCTCAGGATCCACTTCGACCGAGCAGATGTGCGTCCCGAACGGGAAGGTGAAGTTCGTGGGTTCGAAAAAATGGGTGGCTTCCAGACCGGGATCGACGCCCGGAGGCAGCGTTTTGGCCGTGTAGGCGGCCATCACCACTTCGCCGAAGGGCAGCGACTTGCGCGTGCCGCGGACGCTGAAGCGTCCGTGGGCGTAAGAAACTTTCGCGGGCTTGGCGTTCATCAGGTGGGCGGCGAACACCATCAGCTTCTGCTTGAGTTTCTGCGTGGCATAGAGCGCCGCGGTTCCGCCGACCGCTGTGGCACGCGAGCCGAACGTGCCGATGCCGTAGGGCACGGCCGCGGTGTCGCCATGGACCACGGTGATGGCGTCGGGCGAGATGCCGAGCTCATCGGCGACGATCTGCGCGAAGCTGGTCTCCTGCCCCTGCCCATGCGGCGAAGCGCCGGTGAGCACGGTGACCGCGCCGGTGGGATCGATGCGCACTGTGGCGCTTTCCCAGCCGCCCGCCGGCATGGCCGCAGAAGGTCCGAGGGCACAGATCTCGACGTAGGTGGAGAGGCCGAGGCCGTAGTATTTGCCCTGCTTCCACCCGGCCTTCTGGCGCGCCCGCAGCTTGTCATAGCCGGACATGGCCAGCGCCTTTTTGAGCGCGCCCTGGTAGTTGCCCGAGTCGTAGGAAAGCCCGGTCGCGGTGGCGAAGGGGAATTCCGTCGGCTTGGGGAAATTGCGACGGCGGATCTCGGCAGGGTCCAGGCCCAACGCGTCGGCGGCCATATCCATCATGCGCTCGATGAGGTACGTGGCCTCGGGGCGACCGGCGCCGCGATAAGCGTCCGTAGACATCTTGTTGGTGAAGGCGCCGCGCACTTCCACGTCGATGGCGGGAATCTTGTAGCAGCCGGTGATCATCAGCGAGGTCAGCGTGGGGATGTTGGGCGTGAGGAGCTGGTGATAGGCGCCCAGGTCGGCCAGGATGCGGGCGCGCAGCGCGAGGATAGTGCCATCCTTCTTCAGCGCCAGCTCGACGTTCTGGATGTGGTCGCGGCCGTGGATGGTGGCCAGCACGTTCTCGCGCCGCGTTTCGCTCCACTTGACCGGGCGGCCCAGCTTCATCGCCAGCCAGGGGATGACGCCCTCTTCGCGATACACGTTCAGCTTGCTGCCAAAGCCGCCGCCGACCTCGGGCGTGACCACGCGCACGGAATTCTCCGGGATTCCCAACATGACCGCGATCTGCGTCTTGGCCAGGTGCGGGATCTGGGTGGAGGTCCACACCGTCATGGTCTGCTCGCCCGGACGGTACTCCGCAAGCACGCCGCGCGTCTCCATGGCCACGGGCACCAGGCGCTGGTTGGTCATGCGCAACCGCACGACTTTGTCGGCGCGCTTGAAGCCGGCGGCAGCGTCGCCGGTCTTCAGTTCGTGGACGTAGGCCAGGTTGGTCTTGAACTGGGGATGGACCAGCGGGCTGCCTTTCTCGATTGCCTTCTCGACGTCAGAGACGACGGGCAGCGCTTCGTAATCCACTTCGACCAGTTCGGCGGCATCGCGGGCGGCATACACATCCTCGGCAACCACGACGGCCACCGACTCTCCCACGTGGCGAACCACTTCCTTGGCGAGCGGCGGGTTGGGTGGAGTCTTCAGCCCCGGCATGCCGCCGGCATAGGGCGCGCCGCCCAGGTTCGCCATGTCGGCGGAAGTGAACACACCGACCACGCCGGGGGCGGAACGGGCGGCCTCGGTCGAAATGCTGCGGATCCTGGCGTGGGCGTAGGGTGAGCGCACGAAGGCGGCGTACAGCATCCCGGGCAGCTTCAGGTCGTCGGTGTAGTGGCTGATGCCCTGGATGAGGCGCGGGTCTTCCTTGCGCTTGAAGCGGCGTCCGACCCAGCGTGGAGCGGCGGCGGCAGTCTTCGCGGGCATGGCTTACCTCCTCGCCTTCCCGGCCCGCCGCGCCTTGCGCGGGGCCGCTTTGCGAGGCGCCGCCTTCCGTGGCGCCATCTTGCTCGCGGCCGACTGCACCGCGTTGACGATGTGTTGGTAGCCGGTACAGCGGCACAGGTTGCCGCCCAGCGCCTCGCGGATCTCATGCTCGCTGGGCGAGGCGGAGCGCGAGAGCAGGTCGCTTGAGCACAGGATCATCCCCGGCGTGCAGAAACCGCATTGCAGGCCGTGCTCCTCCCAGAACGCCTCCTGGATGGGATGGAGTTTGCCATCTGAGGCCAAACCTTCGATGGTAGTGACGCTGCGGCCGTCGGCTTGCACCGCCAGCACCGTGCAGGACTTGGTGGCGCGGCCGTCCACCAGCACTGTGCAGGCGCCGCACAGCGAAGTCTCGCAGCCGATGTGCGTGCCGGTCAGGCCGGCCGTCTCACGCAGGAAGTGGACCAGCAACTGGCGAGGCTCCACGGAACCCCGCCGCTCCACGCCGTTGATACGAATGGAAATTTCACGATTCATGAGGACCTCGACGCGAACAAACAAAGCCTTTGGAAGGCGGCCACGATAGCAAATGGCCGTGGGGATGACAAGGCGAGAGAAACTACGGGCCGGTTACCGAATTACAAAGCGAATCACGCCCGCTCGGGGGCGGGGGCGACGGGAGGTTGCTGCGCTTGCGCCGCTTCCGCTTCTTTGGCCTCGGCGGGCTGCAGCAGGCGGTGATGCACACAGTAGAGAGCCAGCTCCAGGCGGTCGGAGACGCCCAGCTTGTCGTAGACCTTGCGCAGGTAGTTCTTCACCACCTGTTCGGTGGTGCCGATCTGCTCAGCGATCTCCTTGTTCTTCAGCCCCTGGGTGACGAGGGACACGATGCGCAGTTCCTTTTCCGTAAGCGCGCTGCGCGGGCGGGCGGTAGTGAGCTGGGTGGCCTGGGAGCGGTAGGCTTCGATGATCCAGTTGATGCCGCGGTTATCCAGCCAGGTTTCGCCTTCCTGGACCTTGCGCACGCATTTGACCAGCAGTTCCGGCGGGACGGTGCGGCTGATGATGCCGCGGGCGCCGCGGCGGAAGCACTCCAGCGTTTCCGCTTCGTCATGTTCGTCCATGAGGATGACGACCTTGACGGTGGGCGCGCGCCGGGTGAGTTCCGAAACGGCCTCGGGAAGGCTGGGAGCAATGCCATCCTCCAGCAAGAGGATGTCGGCGGGAAACTTCTGGATGGCGACCAAAGCCTGTTCCAGGGACTCGGCCTGGCCCACCACGCGCAAGTCGTCCTCAAGGGCGAAGATCTTGCGCAGGCCGACGCGGAAGATGGCCTGGGTATCGGCCAGGATGACGCGGATGACGCCGGCCGCCGCTTCGCCCGCGGCGGAACTCTCCACCGGCTTGGCCGGAGCACTGGAAGACTTTCCTGGGTTGTTTGCCATCGTTGTTGGCGCCGATCTTCAGCGGCGCTCGAAGCGATACTCGTCGATGACGGCGGCAACCATGCGGCGTCCGTCTTCGTTGGTGCAGCGCACCACCCTGCCGATGCAGTTTACCAGCACGTCCGCTTCCGTGTTGAGGACCGAGGCCGGCATGGCGATGGTGAATTCGATGGTGGAGCCGACGTGCATGTCCTGATCTACGTAGAACAACACGCCGCCAGCGGAAATGTCGCGGGTCTCGGCCGTGCGCTCCTCGGCCTGACTGCGCACGGAAATGGGCAGGCGCAGCGGGAATCGCACCGCGCTCCGCATCCCACCGGCGCTCTCTTCCGGCTTGGCCATCCTCTTCTGCTTATACACCCGCGCGGCTGCGGGCTGAAAGTTACTTTAGGGTTAATACCACCTTCGTGGTGCGAATGGCCATCCAGTCACGGCAGAGGGCGTCCCAAGATTCAGAACTTCGTGACTTCGGTGAAGTTGAAATCCTTCACCTTCATGGCGGGTACGACCATGTCGAAGCTCTCTTCGCCGCTGGAGCGCACGGGAGCGCTCATGGCCTCGACCGAGTTGAGCATGCGCACCAGGCTCTCATTGAAGCGGAAGTTGCGAATGCCGTGGCGGACGCGGCCCTGCTCTATGTAGAAAGTGCCGTCGCGCGTCATGCCGGTGAGGATCTTCTCGTACGGATCGACTTCGCGGATGTACCACAGGCGGGTGACCAGGACGCCTCGTTCGGTCTCGGCGATCATCTGCTCGACGGTGCGATGGGCCGAGGGCGGGCCGCTATCCATCACGATGTGCATGGGCGCTTCGCCCATCTCGTTGGGCAGCGGCAGGCCGTGGCCAGTGGGCTCGATGCGGCCCACGCGCGCGGCGTACTCCGATTTCTTCATCTTCTCGGCCGTGTGCCGGGCATAGACCAGGTTCTTCACCCCGCCGCGCACCACCAGTTGGACGCGCTTGCGGCACACGCCTTCGCCGTCGAATGGCGAACCCGCCTGCAGCGGATGATAGACGTCGTCGTAGATGGTGATGTTCTCTCCGAACACCTGCGTACCCAGACGATTGTTGAGGAACGATCGCTGGTCGAGGATGGCCTGGCCGCCAAAATCAAAGAACATGAAGCCCATCAGGTCGAGCACCGCAGCCGGCTCCAGAATCACGGTGTACTTGCCGGGCGCAAGTTCGCGCGGATGGGCGGATTGCATGGCTTTCCGCGCCGCGATTTCGGCCAACATTTCCGGATCGAGCACGGTGAGGTCCGGAGAAGTCGCCTTCTGCCAGCCGGAAGAGTCTTCTCCCAGCATGGTGATGGAGACTTCCGCCAGGGTCTGCTCGTGCCAGGCGAACAAGCCCTGGGAATTCAGGATGCACTCCGCGCTGTGTGAGGAGGCCACCACTCCAGCAGTGGTGAGCTGGTTGCGACGGGCCACGGCAACAATCTTGTCCACGGCGGCGGCACGCTCTTCCGGAGTCATGGCGGAGGTCGCGGGAAAACTGCGAGCCGGCGCCGCTGGACCACCGGTGGCGAGTTCCGGCGCAGCCAGCGGCAAGAGATCGGGATCGGGCTGCTGCACGCGCGCCAGGTTCTCCGCCGCCTGCACCACGCGGCGGATGCTCTCTTCGTCCAGCTTGTTGCTGGTGGCGCGCGCCGTGCGCTGACCGAACAGGACGCGCACCGAGAGCTGGTACTGCTCCTCCGCCATGTTCTGATGGATGGTGTTGTTGGCGAAGCGAGTGAGCGCGCTGCGACCACCGGCAATGATGGCCTCCACGCCATCGCCGGTGGAGTGGCGACGGACGATCTCGAAGATCTCGCGAGCGCGTTCTTGCGTCAGCATTTGGCTCTTAGCTCTTGGCCTCAGTGTTCCTCTGTGCCCTCTGTGGTCAGTTCCCTTTGTATGCCGAACCCACCTGCACGTTGCGAAAGCGCGCGGGGGCGGCGCCGTGGCCGGTGCCCATGGTCTGCATGGGCTGTCCCTTGCCGCAGTTGGGCGTACCCCAGAGCGTCCATTGGTCGCGGGAGCAAATGGCGTCCATGGAGTTCCAGAATTCCGTGGTGATACCGGAGTAGGACGGGTTCTTGAGCATCCTTCCCAGGCGGCCGTTCTTGATCTCCCACCCGATCTCGCAGCCGAACTGGAAGTTGTAGCGCTTGTCGTCGATGGACCAGGAGCGGTTGGTCTGCATGAAGATGCCCTGGTCGGTGGAGGCGATGAGCTGCTCGAGCGTGAGCGGTTCCTCGCCCGGCAGGACGCTGACGTTGGTCATGCGGATGAGCGGGATGCGGTGCCAGCCATCCGCGCGCATGGTGCCGCCGGAGCGGGGAGCGCCGATGGCGCCCGCTGTCTCGCGCGAGGTCAGGTAGCCGGTGAACTGCCCGGCGGTGATGATCGGTGTGCACTGCGCCGCTACGCCTTCATCGTCATAGGCGAAGGTGCCGAGGCCGGGACCGTGAGCCTCGGTGGCGTCGGCCACGGCGTTCACCAGTTCGCTGCCGTAGCGCAGCTTGCGCAGCTTCTCCCGCGTCAGGAACGAGGTGCCGGCAAAGTTGGCCTCCATGCCCAGCACGCGGTCGAGCTCAATGGGATGCCCGATGGATTCGTGTATCTGCAGCCCCAATTGCGACGAATCGAGAATGATGGTGAAGCGGCCTTCCGGGCACTGGTCGGCCTTGTGCAACGCCACCGCTTCTTCGCCGATGCGGCGGGCGTTCTCCACCAGCTTCAGCTCCTCCACCAGTTCGTAGCCGCGCGTCTGGTACTGGCCACCAAAGGAATTGGGATAGGAACGTTTGTGCAGCTCGTGCTCACCGAATGAGTACGCTGCGCATCCCGCTCCGGTGATAGTGCGGGTCTGGTGGATGTCCGAACCCTCCGAGGAGTAGAACCACTGCTCGTAGCGGCGGAAGTGCAGCAGCGCTTCGGCCAGGGTGACGCCGGGCGTGGCGCGCAACTCCGCGTCCACCTGCATCAGCAGCCCCAGGTTCTGCTCGATAGAGACGGAGAACGGATCCACCCGGACCGGCGAGGCCCACTCCACTTGCACGGCAGCCTCGGGAGCGAGCTGGACGTCGTATTCCTTGACGCGGGCAGAGGCGCGCGCGATGGCGACAGCCTGCGCCGCGGCGGCCTGGACCGATTCGCGGTCCAGTTCCTGGGTGGCGGCGAATCCCCAACGGCCTTCGGCGATGACCCGCACGCCCAAGCCCATGGACTCGGAGTCCGACGCGTAGCCGACCTTGCCGTTCTTGGTGAGCAACATGCGCTGGCGGTCATCCACCACGCGCACATCGGCATAGCTTGCGCCGCGGAGACGGGAAGTCTCCAGCGCGTATCCGGCGATTTCTTTCCAGGACATGCGGAACGAAGATGATAAATGAAGCGCTGGCAGCCGTCAGCACGCGTCGGCCGGAAACGGCTCCCGTCCACGTCGTCCCCGGATTCACTCCTTCGAGCACATTCCCGAATCATTGGCCGCCTTGCTGCGTATTTAGCGTGGGGGCACAGCACCCGTCGCGAGGGGAAGGAGGTCTCTTTGCGAGAGAAAAGAGTGCTGTTTCCGCTCCGTTCCGCCCCAGCCGCTCTTGCCTTTTCGATGTTCCTGGCCACGGCGGCTACCGCCCAAATTCCCGGCAGCGTCGTTGTCGAAAACCCCAAGCATCTGCCAGTGGCGTTGGAACGCGTTCCCATCCTCTTCGACCTCAGCCGGCGCGTGGCCGCGGAGAAGTTCAAACTCAAGCCAGAGCAGATGCCGAATCTGAAATTGAGGCTGGTGCTCGGCATGCACCCGACACTTGGCTTTCGCGCAGAAGACGACGGCTCCATGTCCCTGTTCCTTCCGGAGTGGCATGCAGCCAAGTTCTCCTACGGCGTCATGTACCTCACTCTCAACCGCGTGCCGCCGGAGAAGCAGACCGTAGCGTTTCTGCGCGAGGTGCTGCAGCGCTTGAATCGCATTGCTCCAGTCACTGCAGATCGCCTGCAGGTCGAGGGGCAGGTCTTCGTGGATGCGCACCCGGAAAGCCTCTTCCCCGACTTTTTCGAGCAGCCGCGGAAGCGATGGCGCATTCCCCTTCGCGAGCAGCGATGAGGCGGGACGGCCATCTCTGCGGGTGGCCGTCCCTTCTCAATCCCTCCGCCCTCGTGTCACACTCTTGTGTTTCGCCTGCGCGCCTGGCTCAGGAACAAAGTCCTGCAGGGAAACGGGGACAGTCATGTGAACGAGTGGACGCCCAAGCTGGTGCAGTCACTGAGGGACTACAACCCAAGAACATTCCTATCTGACCTGGTGGCGGGCATTACCGTGGGATTGGTTGCTCTCCCGTTGGCCATGGCGTTTGCCATTGCCAGCGGGGTGCGACCGGTGGCGGGCCTGTATTGTGCCGTCATCGCAGGCTTCCTGGTCTCGGCGCTGGGGGGCTCGCGGGCACAGATCGCGGGGCCGACTGGGGCCTTCGTCGTGGTAGTGGCGGGCATTGTGGCCCGGTACGGCCTGGAAGGCCTCTACGTGGTCACCGGCATGGCCGGCGTGTTTCTGATCGTGCTGGGCGCCACGGGGATGGGCACGGCGGTGAAGTTCATTCCGCGTCCCGTGGTGGTGGGATTCACCAACGGTATCGCGGTCATCATTGCCAGCACCCAGATCAAGGATTTCCTCGGGCTCAGGATCGCCGAAGTTCCCGGCAGCTTTGCCGGACGCATGGCGGCCATTGGCGAGCACCTGGGAACGTACTCCGCTTCGGCGACCGCCTTGAGCCTGGTATCGCTGGTGATCCTGATCCTGTTCGCCCGCTACTGGAAAAAAGTTCCCGGCGCCATCGTGGTGCTGGTGGTGGGGACGGCGGCCGCGGCGTTGCTGCAGCTGCACGTAGAAACCATCGGGTCGCGCTTCGGCGGGCTCCAGGGCGGCTGGCCGCGGCTGCACGTCCCGGCAATGCAGTGGGGACTGATTCCCACGCTGATCTCGCCGGCGCTGACGGTCGCGCTGCTGGGCGCGATCGAGTCGCTGATGTCGGCCGTGGTCGCCGACCGCATGACCGGCGACCGGCACAATCCCAATGTCGAGCTGGTTGCCCAAGGGATCGCCAACGTGGCCTCGCCGCTCTTCCTGGGTCTGCCTGCGACAGGCGCCATCGCCCGCACCGCCACCAACATCCGCTCCGGGGCAAAAACGCCGGTGGCCGGGATCGTGCACGCGCTGACGGTGCTTGCGGTCCTGCTGTTCGCTGCGCCACTGGCGCGCTTCGTGCCGCTCTCGGTGCTGGCCGCCATCCTGTTCATGGTGGCCTACAACATGGGCGAGTGGGGAGAGATTCCGGAACTGCTGAAACTCTCCAAGCTCGAGATCACGGTCTGGCTGGTCACCTTCCTGCTCACGGTATTCGCCGATCTGACCGTGGCGGTGGAGTTCGGCATGGTGCTGGCGGCGCTCACATTCATCCGCAAAGTCAGCCTCACCACCACGGTCTCGCGCGTGACCGACGCCTACGTGGACGAAGGGCGCGTTCACATCCTGCAAGACAAGGCGATCCCGCACTACGCCACCGTGTACCGAATCCATGGGCCGTTCCTGTTCGGCGCCACGGACAAGATCGAGGATGTGGCACGACACCTGAACGACCTGCCGCCCATCGTGATCCTGCGCCTGCGCAACATGACCGCGATCGATTCCACCGGCCTGCTGGCGCTGGAGGAATTGGCGGACCAGCTGCACGCCTCCGGCCGAGAGATGCTGCTATGCGGCGCGCGGGAGCAGCCTTCGCGCATGCTTCACCAGTCGGAGTTCGAGCAGCACGTGGGGCGGGAGAACATCTGCAGCAACATCCAGGAAGCGCTGGACCGCGCTCAGCAGTTGTATAGGGAGATGGTCGAGTCGGGAGCGGTGCCGTCGCGACGGCAGGGGGAGAGAGCGCAGAGGGCGTAGGACAGTTTGCGAGTTGCAGCCTTTCGCCCAGGGGCACGGACCGGGTGTTCATGGACCTTGAGTGCCTCGGCTGGATTCGGGAAAAGAAATGGGGTGGCCGTAAGGCCACCCC